>SKKC01000181.1 GCA_007121695.1 Spirochaetales bacterium
GCCGTGGTTTGCATCGTATAGTCTGGCGGAGTATCAGTCTCTGGTACTGGTGAAGCCGCTTACGTATATGAACAGAAGCGGTGACGTTCTATCGTCTGTGTGTCGTAAACTCGGTATACAGGGGTATACGCTGCTTGTGGTGTTCGACCAGATGGACCTGCCCCCGGGTTCAGTTCGCCTGAAGCGCGGCGGAGGTGACGGAGGGCATCGCGGGCTGCGCAGCGTATTCGCCCAGGCAAAGACCGACTCCGTCTGGAAACTGGCCATTGGTATCGGGAGACCCGCCAGTGGCGTCAGCGTCGTCGATCATGTTCTTTCGGTCCCGGACCCGGAATCGGAGGAACAGATACAGAATGCAGTTACGGCGGCATCGAACGTTGTACGACGTTTGTGTACGAGTACTCCTGAGGAACTCATGAATGAGGTCAATCGCCGGTCCTGATCATCCGATCGTCTCCCGCATTGAATGCATGGCAGCGGAGGAACTCCGTCGCCTGCTCCCGGATGGACTGGAGTCGCCGGTCCTCGTCATGGCAGCGTGTTCGGGCGGCACGGACAGTTGCGCCCTCGCGTCGGCGCTCGCAGCGTGTAGCCGAAGCACAGAGCTTCGTGTAGAGCTTGCGTATATCGATCACGGACTTCAGTCCGTTCGTGGTCGGCGAGCGGAACGACGCAGCGTCGAACGAATCGCAGAACAGTGCGGCCTGCAGCTTCACGTGCGACAGGTCAACGTTGACACACGTTCCGGGAGCGGCACCGAGGCAGCCGCGCGACGCGCGCGGTACGAAGCGCTAGCAACGCTGTGCCGCGAACGCGATGCACACGCTGTCTGCACCGCACACCATATGGATGATCAGATCGAAACGATACTCATGCGGCTGATACAGGGGTCTTCTCTTTCAGGCCTTGCGGGAATGAACGAAGCGGCCGAGCTGTATGGATGTCCCGTTCTGCGCCCTCTCCTGGGGGTGGAGCGGGCGCAGCTTGTACGATACGTGAAAGCACGCGGCCTGCGGGCTCACCGGGACCGATCCAACCGTAACAGGCGTTTTCTCCGCAACAGGGTGCGACACGTTCTGATGCCGAAACTGCTGTCACTCCGACCGGGTGTCCTGCAGGCGATTGCCAGAACGTCGAGAGAATTGCGCCAGACCTACGACGAGCTTGTGCGAAAGCCCGCCGATACTATACCTATGAGCATAGATAACGACACGGTACGCATAGACTGCGAACGCTTCTACGCTGCTCCTGCCATGGTGCGTCTGGAACGTCTGCGAGACGCCTGCGGTCACATCAGCACGGTCCCGCATCGTCTTCCTGCAGAGATGTTTCGTCCCTTACTCGGCGACACGGTCCCTGAACGCGGTGTTACCGCAGTCGTAGACGCCCACGGGCTGCGAGTACGGCACGAGAACAGCGAAATTATCTGCGAACCGAGATATCTTGTTCGCAGGGAGCATCCGCGATATTGTCATACCGTGAAGGATTCGCCGCTTGCACCGGACGAACGACGTGTCGTGCGGTTCGAAGACCTGCTTCCACGAGCTCGTGTACGCACGCAGTACGACCACGCCATGTACCTGTACGGAAGCAGCGTTCCCTGCGAAGGGGGACTCGCGTGGGCGCAGCACCTCGAAATTCGTGACGCTGTTCTTGCCGACTGGCCATGCTTTGCTCGCTCCCGTGCCGGTTTCAAGCGTCGGATGCAGCATCAGCCAGAGCGGTTCTTTGTGTTCGTCGACGCGTATGGCCCGGTGGCACTTCTGGATGTGTGCAGTCCGGACGAACCATTGCTGGAGGCGGCAATGAACGCCACCGCCTCGGTGTCCGAAACGCGATCAAACGCGTACTGCTGTCTTTCGCTTCGGCCGCGAGGTGCAGCATGAGGCGGGCGCTGTGTGCGTTGATCGTGCTCGTGTCGACGGGAACGCTGCTGTTTCCCAGCGACGCCGTCTCACGCCAGATCGCCTCGCTCTACGCACGCGAGGCGTCTGCACTTTTCGCGGACGACGAGACCCGTTTCGAGGACATTGAGCAACTGGTGGAGCGAGCGCTTGAACTCGATGCGGACCAGCCCGATGCACTTCATCTCCGGGCAGTTCTCGGTCAGGAACGGGGACAGCCCCGGGCACAGGCAATCGCCGCGCTCTCGCGGGCCATTGAGATTTCCGGGTTCCGGCATACCAGCAGGCGCGAAGCCATGCTGCTTCTCGGGCAGCTGTTACTGGAGACAGACAGGCCGGCTGATGCAGTGGCGGTGCTTGAACCCCTGTACGCCGCGAACAACCCGGACCCCGAAGTTCTGATCCGGCTTGCACAGGCGTTTTTTGATCTCGAGGACACCGCGCGGGCCGAGACCTTCGCTGAGCTCGGACGGCAGATATTCGCGGACGACCCGAGGTTCGTATCGCTGCTTGTGCATCGAAACGACGTTCCCGGGGTTCTGCTGCTCGACGAGCTGTCGGTACACGCCGGATCCGCTGACCCGCTCTATCAGCAGGCGTTGTTGCATTACATCAGGAACGCCGCTGCGCAGGAAGATCGTGTACGGGCGCTCGGGCTGTACGAGGCCTCTGCGGGGAATGATCCACTGTTTCACGTGTACGACATACGGCGGAGCGAGGCCGTGCGTCGGGACGCCTTCATTGCGGCAGGCGGTGCGCGCGATCCGTACGCGGTCCGTGCCTTTCTGCAACGGTCTACCCTGGACCAAACGGCAGAAGCACTTCGTGCTGAGTTGCAGCGGGTGACCGGACGATTGTCCGTAGACCCTGAGCGGCGGGGTCGTGCGCGCATCGAGGCGGATTTTCAGGACGGGCGGCTGACCGGACTGTTCATGGACAGTAACACGGATGGAATCCCCGAGCTTGAGCTCCGTATCGACCCGGCTTCCGGCCTTCCGTCCGAGGCAATCCTGCCACAGCAAGAGATACATATCCGATACAGACGGTACCCCGAGGTGGCGTCGGTTCTGATCGGAAGCGATAGATACGGTGTTCGACCTGGCATGCTCCGGGCACGGGTTTTCGAGTCGACATCATTCTGGGAGCAGGTACCAGTCGGACCTGCTGACGAGTTTCCCCGTTCCCTCGAGATCGACATACCGCAGGGAAGCGTACTTCGCCGCAGCGCGTACGTGCGAGAATCGACGGTGAACGGGCGGATTACGACAGTAGATCGACTCTTTCAGGGCCAGCCCGTCCTGCGGATGCAGGATTCAAACGGGGACGGTATGACCGATACGGTCATGTATTTTGAGCATGGAGTCGTGGTTCGGGCAATTCGTGACGTATTGGGGGACGGTGTATTCGAAGTACTCGAGGAATACCGTGATGGTCTTCTATTTATGGTTGGCCTGGACACCACTCAGGATGGCATCTATGACTATATTGAACGATATGAAGACGGAATCCTCAGAGAATGGGATACCACGGCAGACGGCCGGGTGGATATTCGCGAACAGGCCTTCGCCGATTCGACGCGAAGGGCGGAGTTTCTGCAGTTTCTCGACACTCCGGCGCAAGCGATCGACCGCGTGTGGAACGTCATTCCGCCGGTGTTCTGACCTGCGGTACGCTGTTCTTGCTGCAGTACTCTTTCTTGCCGCGTGCGCGTCGTCTGGTCCTGAGCCGGTGGCTGTTTCCCAGCGCGAAGACGTCGTGCGTGCGGACCTCGAGTCGCGAATCAGGAGCGAGAGTGCGGGGCGGGCGTTACCCCGCCTGGTCGGACTTCACAGCGGCGTCCTTCCGGTAGCCGAGCAGACCGCGTTCAGAGACGAAATTATCCGTTCCCTGCAGTCCGAGTTGCGCAATTTTCGGGCTCGCGGAGAGTACGAACAGGCGATTGCCCGTTGGAGAAGCCTCGCGACCGTGCACGCCTGGCAAACAGACAGCGAACCTGCGCCGGACCCGGAGCGTCCGGAGATCGACGCAGTGGAACCGCCTGAGGTCCCCGAGTTCGGAAGCGACCGTGGTGGCGAGCCCATCCGATCGCCCGAAATCGATGGCCGTTTCAGTGAACGCGATAATCCCCTCTCCGGACAGATTGTCTCGCTAAACGAGCTGTATCTCGAGTGGGCGGAACTGCTCTACGAGGAGGGCAACAGCGTCGCTGCGCTTCAGGTGCTTCTCCGGGTGCCTGACTTCGATTCGCTCGAACCCGAGACACTCGCCCCGTTCCTCGACATGGCTCGGACCGTCAATCACCGTTTTGCGATCGAACGCATTCTGGGTGTCTTCGAACGTGCATCGGCAGAGGTTCCCTCCGGAATTGCGGATTTTCTTGCCCGGGACACCCCGCTGGCGGATATGCTCTCAGGCACGGCTACGATTCTGGTGGACCAGGGAATCCGTATTCGCGGTGGGGTCGGCGTACGCGATCAGGTAATCGGAAGCGGCTTCTTTATCGATCCGCGAGGCTATCTTATAACGAACCATCACGTTATCCGAAGCCAGGTCGATCCGCGCCATGACGGCTTCAGCCGGCTGTTCATCCGGCTCCCCGACAACCCGACGGCGCGAGTACCAGCCCGGGTGGTGGGATACGACGAAATTCTCGACATCGCGCTGTTGAAAGCTGAAGTCGAGCCTCCGTATGTGTTCTCGGTGCCCGATGTGCGTGCGTTGCGACCGGGCAGTGTCGTTTTCGCGATGGGGTCGCCGGGAGGTCTGTCGAGCTCTATCAGTTCCGGGATTATCTCTGCCACCGGACGCCGGTACCTGCAGCTGGGCGAGGCGATGCAGATAGACGCAGCCCTGAACCCCGGAAACTCCGGAGGGCCGGTCGTTCACAGCGACGGGACCCTCGTCGGAGTTGCGTTTGCGGGTATCGCGCAGTTCGAGAACGTCAACTTTGCCGTGCCGAGCCGGTGGATACAGCATATTCTCGTAGATCTGTACTCCGAGGGCCAGGTTTCGCACGGCTGGCTTGCAATGGGCCTCCAGGCTGTGCGGAACGGGCTTGAGGTGGTGTACGTGTTGCCAGGATCGTCTGCCGCCGAGGCCGGACTCGCTCCGGGTGACCGCATCGAGCGCATCGATGGCGTGCCGGTGAGGGATCTGGCCGACGCGCAGGATCTGATAATGAGCATGCCCGTTCAGTCGCTCGTCTCGGTCGAATACCGGCGAGACGGTAGAACCCGGCACGCGCTTGTGTCGCTGTCGGAACGTCCCGTTCGGCCTGTCGAATACGCCCTCGAACGCGACCGGGAAACTGCCCTGTTTGGTACGCTGTTCGGCATGAACGTGCAGGAGCTTTCTTCATCGATCTGGCGTCGGGAGTTCAGGATTGAACGGGTATTCCCCGGAACGGTTGCAGACGATACCGGCCTGTCGGCGCAGGATCCGTTCACGTTGCAGGACTGGGTCGTCGACACGGATCGCCGCGTGGCCTTCCTTCTTATTGCGATTCGTCCCCGAAGAGCAGGATTCATTACGCGCGGAATACAATTAGTCGCTTTGCTTGAGCCAGATAACTTCATATAATGGAGGTATGGCACGTAAAAAAGGTAAATCCGAAAATGAATCCTCGAAGGCATCGTCTCTGGACATGCGCGTGGTTACGCTCCCTGTTTCATGTACAGTCGAGTATGTAGCGGACGTCCGGAACGAGATTCTCGAAGCGTTTCAGCAGTCGTCTACCGTATTGCTTTCCGTGTCACAGATCGAGCGAGTCGATCTTGCAGGTATACATCTGCTGTACTCAGCGAAACGGGAGGCTGTCCGACGTGGGCACAGGCTTCTCCTTTCCGGAGATGTTCCCGAGGCCCTCGGTGCCGCGCTGGTAACGGGCGGCTTCTGCGTGCAGGTGCCTCACGGTGCCCCGGAACTCGAGGCGCTGCTTCTGGAATTTGCCGGGAAAGACGCGGCACAGCACGACAGGATAGAGCAAAAAACGTGAAGGTGATACGGGGGACGCAACAACGTGGATAATTTCAAGGAAGCCTTCAGGGACGAAGCCTACGAACTGCTGAACCGGCTCGAGTCGACATTGCTCGAACTGGAAGCAAATCCCAAAGACACCGATCAGATCATGAGCGTCTTTCGGACCATGCATACCATCAAAGGCTCTGCAGGCATGTTCGGGTTTGACCACATCGGCGGTTTCGCGCATACGCTCGAAACCGCGCTCGAAGACGTGAAGTCGGGAGCCGTATCTTTCAGCAGCGAGCTTGCAGGACTGACGCTGGCCGCACGCGATCACATCCGCGAACTGCTCGAGGCCCCCGAACCACCGCCCGACGACCTGGCATCCTACAGCGCCATTCTATCCGAAAAATTTCTGGCGGCTGTATCAGCTGCCCGCCCTGCGGACACGCAGCAGGCCGCCCGGAAGCCATCGGGCACGGAGGCTCCCGCGCGTGTTTCCCCGGCAGGCGGTGCGCTGGTAACGTATCGCATACATTTCATGCCGAAACCCGATATTTATCTGAACGGTACCAATCCGGTTCTGCTGCTTCAGGAACTCTCCGAGCTTGGCATGTACAGTGCTGTTCCGTATCTGGATCAGATCCCTCCGCTTTCCGAGATCGACCCCGAACGCTGTTACATAGGCTGGTTTGTGTTTCTGACAACTACGTCACCGGTCGAGCAGGTGCGGGATGTGTTCATGTTCGTGGAAGACTCGGCTGAAATCGAGATTCAGGTCATAGAGAGCCTCGAAGACGCGGTCGAAGAGCAGGGATATAAACGTATCGGCCAGATACTGTCGGAACGCGGTGTCATTGACGCCATGATGGCCGAGCGCGCAGCTCGCGCGCAGCGCCGTATAGGCGAGATTTTTGTCGACGAGGGAGTGTCCGAAGCAGATGTGCAGTCGGCGCTGACCGAACAGGAACACGTCAAGAAAAGCCGCGAGCGTTTTCAGAGCGAGCTGTCATCTTCGAGCATCCGTGTCAGTTCGGACAAACTCGATCATCTGGTCGATCTTGTCGGTGAACTTGTAACCTTACAGGCACGGCTGAGCAGTACCGTGAAAAACACGGACGAGCCGGAGGTGGTTTCGATTTCGGAGAACCTTGAGCGACTTGTTGACGAGTTGCGGGATCGAACCATGAGCGTTCGGATGGTTCCGGTCGGTTCGACCTTCAGCCGGTTCCGGCGCCTGGTCCGGGATCTGTCGTCTGACATGGGGAAGCGAGTTGATCTGGTAACCGAAGGCGGTGAAACCGAACTGGATAAAACGGTTATCGAGCGGCTGAATGACCCGCTGGTGCATCTCGTTCGAAACGCCGTTGATCACGGTATTGAGGTGCCCTCGGTGCGGGATTCCGCCGGAAAGCCGAAAATGGCAACGGTCACCCTCGGTGCCCGTCATGTTGGAGCGACCGTCGTTATATCGGTGAAAGACGACGGAGCAGGAATCAATACACAGCGCGTCCGGGAAAAGGCAATCGAGCGCGGCCTCATTACCGGGGACGAGGTCCTGTCGGACGAGGCGATATACGACCTGCTGTTTCATCCCGGGTTTTCTACGGCGCAGGCTGTCACCGAGGTCAGTGGGCGGGGCGTCGGGATGGACGTGGTGAAACGCCAGGTCGAAGCCTTCGGTGGATCGGTCCGGGTACAGAGCATTCCGGGGCAGGGTTCCGAGTTTTCACTCGTTATTCCTCTGACGCTTGCGATTATCGATGGGCTGCTTGTGCGTCTTGGTGAAAATCACTACGTCTTCCCGCTGTCTGCCGTTTCGGAGTGTATTGAACTGCACGTCAGTGCCCGTCAGCAGCGCAGGGACAGTTTTATCAGCAATCGCGGCGAGGTCCTTCCGTATATACATCTGCGCGACGTGTTCAATGTCGAGGGAGATCGTCCCGAGTTCGAGCAGATTGTCGTCGTACAGCTCGCGGATGGGCCTGTCGGAATGGTTGTCGACGCGGTGCTCGGTGATCATCAGACTGTCATAAAAGATCTGGGAAGAATGTTCCGCGCAATAGAAGGTGTGTCCGGTGCAACTATTCTGGGCGACGGAAGCGTTGCGCTGGTCCTTGATCTTGCGCGTCTCGGTCGAATTGCGATACGCGAAAACGCCGATCATGCGCCGGCGCAGGCCCGATAAGCGGGTACAGCCATGATACATCTCACCGACAGGGATTTTAAACGTCTGTCCGAGTTCATCGAAGGGCAGCTCGGTATTCGAATGCCGTCAACAAAGAAGGTCATGCTCGAAAGCCGCCTTCATAAGCGCCTGCGCATACTCGGCTACGACACATATACCGAATATCTGGATCATGTGTTCAGCGACGGGTCTGCCGCAGACGAACTGATTCACATGATAGACGCTGTCACGACGAACAAGACGGACTTTTTTCGCGAACCAGACCATTTTCGCTATCTTCAGAATCAGATTCTGCCGTTCCATCTCGAGCACGATGGCTGGGGACGGGACGAACCGCTTCATGTCTGGTCGGCAGCTTCGTCTACCGGGGAAGAGCCGTACACTATCGCGATGGTTCTCGCGGAGTTTGCCCGACAGCAGTCCGGGTACCGCTTTGACGTTCTTGGTACCGACATATCGACTCGTGTCCTCGAACGGGCGCGCCAGGCGGTCTATCCGATCGACCGACTTCAACCGGTCAGCGCCGACCTGAAAAAGAGGTACTTTCTGAAAAGCAAGGACGCAACCAGGAGCCTCGCGCGCGTCAAACCGGAGCTGCGGAGCAGGGTGCGGTATCAGCGATTGAACCTCATGGATGACGACTTCGGTCTGCGGCAGGCTTTCCACGTGATTTTCTGCCGGAACGTAATTATTTACTTTGATCGTCCCAGACAGCTGAAGCTTGTCGAGCATCTCTACCGATATCTGCATCCACGGGGCTATCTGATTCTCGGGCACTCGGAAACACTTGCCGGAGCAGAACTACCCTATAGAACGGTCGCCCCGACGATATACCAGCGTCTCGATTGAGGCACAAAACAGGAGAACCTGAATGGCAGGCAAAATACAGGTCATGATCGTTGACGATTCGGCAGTCGTTCGCGAGACAATGCGGCAGATTCTCGACGGTGACCCGGGAATCGAGGTCATTGCTACGGCGTCGGATCCAATTATCGCGGCGAAGAAGCTCGAGACCCTTGAGCCCGACGTCCTGACGCTCGACGTCGAAATGCCACGCATGGACGGAATAACATTCCTGCGGAAACTCATGGCGCAGCGCCCGATCCCGGTCGTTATCTGCTCGAGTCAGGCAGGAGCAGGCTCCATGAATGCGCTTCGCGCGCTCGAATACGGTGCGGTCGACATAATTGAAAAGCCCAAAATGGGAACAAAGCAGTTCCTTGAGGAATCAAAGGTCAGGATTTGCGATGCGGTGAGAGCTGCGCGGCTTGCGCGAATCAAAAAGCACAGCGGCACTGAATCCATAAGCGTGCCCCAGCCGAAACACGATGCAAGCGTCGTGCTTGACCTCCCGCAGGGAGGGCGACATACCATCGAAACCACCGAGAAAGTCGTAGTGATCGGGGCCTCGACTGGTGGAACCGAAGCGCTTCGCATTCTGCTCGAAGGGCTGCCTCTGGACGCACCCGGGACGGTCGTCGTGCAGCACATGCCCGAGCATTTTACCGCGTCGTTTGCGAAGCGCCTGAACGAACTATGCAAGGTGACGGTGAAAGAAGCAGAGCAGAACGATTCGGTGGTCCGCGGGCAGGTACTCATTGCCCCGGGGAATCGCCACGTTCTGCTGAAACGCTCCGGCGCCCGGTATTACGTTGAAGTGAAGGACGGCCCGCTGGTAAGTCGTCATCGTCCCTCGGTCGATGTGCTGTTCCGTTCGGCAGCTCGTTATGCGGGTCCGAATGCCATAGGCGTGATAATGACCGGCATGGGAGACGACGGTGCTCGTGGCATGCTTGAGATGAAAGAAGCAGGCTCGTACAATATAGGTCAGGACGAACAGACCTGTGTCGTGTATGGAATGCCCCAGGAGGCGTTCAAGCGGGGGGCTGTTGACAAGCAGTTGCCTCTCGGAGCGATAGCCGCGGGAATACTGCGAGTCGCAGGCGAGAAGACGTAACAAGGTAGGTATGGCACGTATACTGCTGGTGGAAGACGAGCGCATTATCGCGGTGGACATACGGGCGCGTCTCGAGTCCGCCGGCCATACCGTATGCGCGATAGCAGCAGACGCCGATACCGCCTACATCGAAGTCGAACGTCACAGACCGGACATTGCTCTCATGGACATACGTATTCGTGGGGCAGTCGACGGCATAGACGCAGCGACCCGTTTCAGGAACGAGTTCGGTACGCCCGTTATTTTTCTGACCGCAAGCGCCGATCCGGATAATTTCGCGCGTGCGAAGCAGGCCCGACCGCACGGATATATTCTCAAACCCTTTCAGGATCATGCGGTTGAGATCGCGATAGAGATGGCGCTGGAGCGTATACGGCTGGAGCACGATCTGGCCGAGCAGCGCGATCTCATGTCCGCGGTTGTCGACCACATGGACAGTTATGTAATTTCGGTCGACGCCGACGATCGGGTCCGCTACGCGAACATACCCGCGCTCGCGCTTCTTGGCGGAGAAACTGCCGTCTTCGGCCATCGGCTGGACGAAGTGTTGCATCTTGAGTCGATACAGCAGGCAGACGACGGAAGTCGCAGAGCGACAATGCGGACCGCTTCAGGAGGCGAGACGCCGGTCGAGCTCTTTGAACGGTTCTACGAGAACCGTGGCGGCCGCGTGGTCGTGCTCACCGAGGTCCAGAATCGCATAGACTACGAACAGGCTCTGATACAGGCAAGACAGCAGGCGCAGTCCCTGTACACCGAACGTGCCGAATTTCTCGGTAACATCCGGCACGAACTGCGAACTCCACTGAACAGTATTCTCGGGATGACAGCGCTACTCAAGGAATCCGGACAGGACGGGAACCAGAAGGAGTACCTCGATATTCTGTCGGGAGCGACGCAGCGCCTGTCGGCCCTGATTCAGTCGGTGCTCGATTTCTCTCGCATCGAATTTCAACTGAAGGAAGGCGAGGAGTGTGAAACGACTGCCCTGGCCCTCTGCGATCCGCTTATCGAAGCGGTGCGTCCGGACCTCGAGCGCAAGGGGCTGTCGCTCGAGCTGATCGAGGAACACGGCTGTCCGGAGTCTTTCGTGGTGAATGTACCCGTGCTTCAGCAGATTGTGTCGCATATTCTCACCAATGCCGTAACCTTTACTGACACCGGACGGGTTCGAGTCTGCTGTGGCATTGACAGAAATGGAAGCCTGACCATACGTGTCTCGGACACCGGACCCGGGATCGCCGAAGAAGACCGGCAGCGGGTGTTCGAGCCGTTTGTGCAACTCGACTACGCGCTCAATCGCGATCACGGGGGGCTCGGGCTTGGACTGCCCATGGCTGCCCGGCTCGCGGACATGCTCGGCGGATCGGTGCGCATCGCCGCGAATACGGTCGCAGACACGAATACGGTCGCAGACGCACACACCGGGGAATCCCTGTCAGTCGTCGTGAGTGTTCCGGCACGGCCGGCAGAAGGCACGGGTTTTTCCGAAGGCGCTGTTGTGCGAGCGGTTTCCGGGAGTCCGCGGGAACCCGCGCACACACGGAACACCGGTCTGCCTCTGCGGGTCGAGGTTATCGGGCAGAATGGACGCTCGTCCGAGCTTGTTGCCGAGCTCAGAGCCGCCGGGTATCTTTCGTGCCTTGCCGACCGTTTTGACTGCGATGTAGTGGTGCGAGCGCAGTCGTCTGACCGGCGGACACCCCCGGGCGTGCTCCCTCTAATTGTCCTTGCCGACGCCGCGGAAGTCGGTCATGCTGTCGAAGGGGACGGGATCGTGCAGGTTTGCTCCGAGGCGGAACTGCTGCACGTGTTGCAGAGCTACGAAACGAAGGCAGGCGAGGAAGCGTTCTCGCGGGCCTGCGGCCGGGAACTATCGTTCATGCTGCCTGATTTCAGCGCTATTGAACGCAGGGCAGGGGAACTACGGGAAACGTTTCCGGAGGAGTTTGGCACATTGCGGCGGGCGCTGTTCAGAATCGTGCTTGCGTCCCGACGTATGGATGTTGAATCGGTTGGAGGTCTTGCACGAGATTTGTGTCGTGCTGGAATGGAAGGGGTACAATGAAATTTCTATTGGCGGAAGACGACTTTGGCAGCAGACGACTGCTGCAGGTGCTCTTGAGTCCGTACGGAACATGCGATGTGGTCATGGACGGTGCGGAGGCGGTCGAGGCATTTCGGCTCGCGTGGGAGGAGAACCGGCCGTATAATGCGGTGTTTCTCGACATAATGATGCCGAATCTCGACGGGCAGCAGGCTTTGCGGCAGATACGCGAGGTCGAAGCGGAACTCGGCATTGCCGGAAACAGCGAAGTCAAGGTGGTTATGACCACCGCGCTCGAAGACCCGAAGAACGTGGTCGAGGCGTTTTATCAGGGCGGTGCGACATCGTATCTGGTAAAACCCATAGACAAGGATAAACTGAGAACAGAACTTGAACGGTTGGACCTGATCGAACAGAATTGAATCACGGGGTGGGATAGTCATGGCACACGACGATACGCAGGTCCTTGCAGGCGGTGGACAGGAAAAATCCGTCCGCATAGTGGTCGTCGAGGACGAACGAATTGTCGCCCTCGATATCCGTGCGCACCTGCAGCGGTTCGGGTATGTCGTTGCTGCCGTGTACGCTTCGGGCGAGGCCATACTCGAGAACATAGAGTCCGATGCCCCCGATCTCGTCCTCATGGACATTCAGCTGCAGGGCAGCCTTGACGGTGTTGAGACGGCCGAACGGATACACAAAAACTACGGAATACCAGTTATTCTGCTGACGGCATACGCCGACGACGCGACGATAGAGCGCGCGAAGCTGACCCAGCCTTTTGCCTACATTATCAAGCCCTTCGAAGAGCGTGAACTTCGTACCGCGATTGTTATCGCCCTGTATCGCCACGAGATGGAGCAGAAGCTGGCCGCCCGGGAGCAACTTCTCGACACGACGCTCAACAGCATCACCGACGGTGTGCTCGTGTGTGACGGTTCCCGCCATATTGAGTTTGCGAATCCTGTCGCGTGCAGTCTTTCCGGAATCGACCACGATTCGCTTATAGGGCAGACCTACGACGCAGCGTACAGGCTTGTGGCCGAACCAGCGGCAGACGAGTCTGCCGTGCATCATGCACACGAGTATCTGCTGATGCAGCCCGACGGTTCACAGATACCGGTCGAAGTCATAGAGACACAACTTGTTCCCGGTGCCGACAGCGAACACGAGGCAGGCAGCGTCTACGTGCTCCGGGACCTCAGCGAACGACGCCAGCACGAGCATGCGCTTCGCGAGCGGGAAAACCAGCTGAGGCAGGCGCAGAAAATGGAAGCAGTCGGGCGCCTGTCGGGAGGTATCGCGCACGACTTCAATAACCTGTTGACCGTCATGCTCGGCTACTCAAAACTTATTGTCGAGGGGCTGAGTAGCGGCAAAGAAATGAGTGGAGAGGAAATTCTTGCCGACGTCGAAGGAATACAGAAGGCTGCGTACAGGTCCGTCGGCTTGACGCGACAGCTGCTTGCATTCAGCAGA
>SKKC01000271.1 GCA_007121695.1 Spirochaetales bacterium
CGTGAACCCGGACGGGCTCACGGTCGGTTCATTGTCCCTTCACGAGATTCAGCAGGCTGCTGCAGGCGGGACCGAAGCATGAAAGACAAACCTGCCCGAACCACGCTGTTTCTCGGGAGTATGTTCGTCGTCCTGGGTCTGTTCGTGGCCTTCGTGCCATTTCGTACGCTCGTTCTGGAGTCTCTGTTTCCAGGTACCCGGGAACTCATCTACGAACGAACAAGCCTCATGCACATGCTTCAGGAGCATGTCCTGCTGGTACTCGTTTCCAGCGTTCTCGCGTCGGTGACAGGTTTCTGCCTCGGAGTATGCGTCACCCGGCCCTTCGGCCGTGACTTTCTGCCCCTCGTTCGCGGACTTTCGAGTTTTGCACAGACCTTTCCCCCGGTCGCAATTCTCGCGCTGGCCTTTCCCGTACTCGGATTCGGATTCCGTCCGACCGTTGCAGCGCTTTTTGCGTTCGGAATACTTCCGGTTCTGAACAATACCGTGGAGGGTATTGAATCGGTCGACACACGGCTCGTTGAAGCGGCTCGTGGACAGGGTATGACTCCCACACAGGTCCTGCTTCGGACCGAACTGCCCCTTGCAGCCCGGATCATCGTTGCCGGGATCAGGACGTCGGTCATCATCAATATTGGAACTGCAACCATCGGAGCGACCATAGGCGCTGGAGGACTCGGTACCGTAATTATCGCGGGGCTGGTCCGGAACAACACCGCGTTTGTGTTTACCGGCGCTCTGACTGCAGCGGGCGTTGCCCTTGCAACAGACTGGGTTTTCAGTAGACTCGAACTGGTATTCTACAATCCGCAGGATGGTGCAGGTACCGGTCATGATACAACCTGACATACTCAGAAGCCAGATAGACCTCATTCGAGAAGTGTTTCTGTACGCCCACAGATTCCGTGGTGCCACCTTTGTCGTGAAACTCGACAGCAGTCTGCACGACAGTGCGGCGCTGGCAGGGCTGGTGTCGGATCTGTCACTGCTGCGACATCACGGAATCCGCATAGTCATAGTGCCAGGGGCTCGTAGACGCATCGATGAGGTCTTGCAGCGCTATGGCATGGACATAGAACACGTCGACGGTTTGCGCATCACTCCGGAGACATCCATTCCGCTCATTAAAATGGCCGCGTTCGATGTGGCAAACCGGGTCATGACACACCTGTCGGCGCGCGGGGTAAGCGCCGTCATCGGCAACTGGGTCCGCGCACGGGGGAAGGGCGTTTCGAACGGCGTCGATTTTCAGCATACCGGAACGGTCGAGCGTGTGCAGCGCGACGTTCTTGAACGCGTCATGAACGACGGTATGATTCCCATTGTGCCGTGTATAGGCTGGAGCGCGACGGGAGCACCGTACAACGTGTCAAGCGACGAACTCGCCGTGCAGATCGCCGGGTCGCTGTCTGCCGAGAAGCTGTTTTTTGTTACGGACGGACCGTCCGAGTCGGTGAAACAGCTGCATGTTCCGGAGGATGTGTTTCTGGAAGATGATGGAAGAATGAGCAGACTGACGGTAACGCAGGCCGAACAGATGATCGCGTTAAACCGGCACCAGCGTGAACTGCCCGCGATCGTCCGTCTCGAACACACAATTCGTGCGCTTCGTGGCGGCGTGAAACGCGTACACATCGTCGACGGAACAATAGACGGCTTCGTACTGAAGGAGATCTTCTCGAATCTCGGTATCGGTACCATGGTTCACGCGAACGAGTACGAGAGTGTCCGGCCGATGATCGGCGAAGACGTAACTGACGTGCTTCGTCTCATGCAGCCGTATATGGATCGCGGGCTGCTTCTACACCGGGACGAAGAACAGATCCGACTTCACATCGCCGATTACGCAGTCAGCGAGGTCGACGGAACGATACGCGCCTGCTGTGCGCTGCACGAACTGTCGGGAAACCGAGGCGAGATATCGGCGCTGGCGGTCGACGATCGGTTCAAGCACCTCGGCATAGGCGAAAAACTGGTATCCTACCAACTGGAACGGGCACGCGGCAGAAACATGACTGCGGTTTTCGCCCTGACGACTGGAGCGATAGACTGGTTTTTACAGATAGGATTCCGAAATGGCACGATTGCCGATCTTCCCGACGAACGCAGGGAGCGCTACGATCATTCACGAAGACCGAAAGTGCTTGTGTATTCAACCAATACATGACGCAGCAGCGATTCCGCGCTACAATCTGGGGACGACAAGAGAGTTGAG
This sequence comes from Spirochaetales bacterium, assembly GCA_007121695.1. Taxonomy (GTDB): domain Bacteria; phylum Spirochaetota; class Spirochaetia; order DSM-27196; family SKKC01; genus SKKC01. Next base: position 2,219 of record SKKC01000271.1, read on the forward strand.
CGAATGCAAGCGGTAGAACACACACCTGACATCACACGCCTGTTACGCGACGTAGATCTGTTTTCCGAGATCCACGACCAGGAACTTGCAACGGTACAGGAATGGTCCGAAGTGTACCATTCCGATACGGATACGCCCCTGTTCTCACGGGGAGACCCAGGCGACGCTCTGTTCATCGTTGTTTCGGGTTCCGTCGTTATATCGCGATCGGATGCTGACGACAGAACAACCGACATAGCCGAGTACATTCGCGGGGAGTACTTTGGTGACATTGATCTGTTCGGGGCCGGTGCGCGCACTGCCTCGGCGCGAATGATGGCGCACTCTACGGTACTGCGGTTTCCGGCCAGAGGGCGATCCCTGCAGGATCTTCTCGAACAGACTCCGTCGCTGTCTGCCCGTCTGCTGCATCGATTTATATCGGTCGTGGCCGGTCGGATCCGGGAAACCAACACGCTGATCTCGCAGAACACGCCCTGGGTACAGGAGCTCCGAAAACAGGTATACGGTGACAAACTTACCGGTCTGTTTAACCAGGCGTATCTGGCCGAAGAGCTGCCCCGGCTCATACGGAACGAAAACGCCCCGGTCGCGTCGCTCATGATAAAACCGGATAATTTCAAGATGTTGAACGATACCTACGGGCACGACGCCGGAGACGCAATTCTCCGAAGAATCGCGGCAACCATTCGGGGCTGGGCCGGGGACAACCCGGCAATCCGGTATCGAGGCAACGAGATGGTCGTTGTCTGCACGTCCTGCGGTGAGTCTGAAGCGCGGACGCGAGGTGAAGAGATACGCCAGACGCTTATGAAACTCGACGTCAGCGACATTGTACAAGGTGTGAATTCACTCGGGATGCCGTTTTCGGTGGGAATTGCGGTATTTCCCGAGCACGCAGACGACGGGAATACGCTTGTATCACGAAGCAGCGAGGTGCTCTTTGCCGCGCGGGACGCCGGGGCCAATCGGACCTGGGTATACGGAGATGGCGAGAAATGAGCTCGAAGCTGACTGGATTTCTGTCCACCATAGACATCTTTCGCAACCTGAACGATCTCGAGCTCGAGACCGTAGCGGAAAGCCTGAACGAAATTCACGCCGAAGCTGGTACTACCCTGTTTCATCAGGGCGATGAGGGTGACGCTCTGTTCATTATTGCCAATGGACAGGTTGCCGTCAGTGTCGAACTTCCCTCGGGTGAAAGCCTGGAAGTGGCACAGTTTGGCGCGGGAACCTTTCTCGGAGAAATGTCGATATTCGACCGGTCCCCGCGATCGGCTTCCTGTGTAACCAGGGAGCCGTCGACCCTGTACAGCATGAGCGCAGGCGATTTTTACGCCCTGGTCAGCGACTCGCCGGAAGCGGCAATAAAGATCATGCATCGCATGCTCGAGGCTACAACCGGGCGACTCACGAACTCGAGCAAATTTCTGTCTGACATGGTGATCTGGGGTGAGGGTTCACGAAAACGGGCGATTACCGACGAGTTCACTGGGCTGTATAACCGGCGATTTCTCGACGATGCCATCGAAGATCAGATCGCCCGCGCGCTGGCGGAAAACCGGCCACTCTCGGTGCTTATGTTCGACCTCGACCACTTTCAC
>SKKC01000252.1 GCA_007121695.1 Spirochaetales bacterium
GGCACCAGTGAACAACAGCAGACGGGAAAGCAGCTTCAGAACCGGCTGCGGTATGCCCCGCCGTGAACCGGGAGGTGAAGATTCCCGGGGTCCGGCATCGTCCCGTCGACGTTTTCGCAGCATCCGGCGCAGGACTACGACAAACAGAATCGTAAGCGCGGACGGCAGGGCAAACTCAAGAACAAGTTGCAGCGGCGTTACGCTCAAACGCAGGGGGCCAAGCACCAGCGATTCATGCATGGATGCTGCCCGTTCTACCCGGGGTTCCGTTCGAGGAACTGTCGAACGCGGGACTCATCGTCCGCACTAAGCTGCCCGGTTCCTACCCCGACTGATACAAGCTCTTCAATGGTCGCATACGAGTGCAGACGGACATCGGTTCGTTCCATATCCCGGCGACCGGTATTTCCCCGTTCGAGTAACACGACAAGGTCACGCACCACAAGCTCTTCGGCTCGCAGCACTTCGATAGCTTCTATCTTGCTTTTCCCGGTGGTAATCAGGTCGTCGAGCAGAAGCACTCGCTCACCCTTCCTGTACAGACCTTCAACCCGGTTTCCCGTACCGTGAGCCTTCATGGGGATTCTCGGGTAGATCAACGGTGAACCTGTGGCGAATGCGGCTGCCGTTCCGAGCGTCAGCGCTGCGACCGGAACGGCGGCAATTCTATCGTGGATAATGCGACGGGCCATTCTTGCATACGCCTCGCCTGCGAGCTTAAGAAGGCGGATGTCCGACGACACCCGACGAAGATCAACGTAAAAGGGGCTCGGGAGACCGGATTTCAATGTGAACTGACCGGTCCGAAAGCATTCTACCGTAATGAGCCGCGAAAGAAATTCGGTTTTCAGTTGATCGTCAGTCAGATCCCGCACGTCACGTGAAGATGCCCCTGTCTGGTCCGTAGTCGGCGATTCAACGTCCTGCGTTTCCGGAGTGTACCGGGAGGGAGGAAGCGTTCCTCTGCTTCGAACCTTATCGGCCGCCTCACGGATTTCGTCCCGATACCGGCGTGCCGCTTCTGCAGGGTCCTCGGCCGCGGCGATGCCGCGAGCGACCACGGGCAGTATCCGCCCCCCAGCTGTATCGGCACCGCTGTGAACGGTTTCACTCGCGGCTGCGCCCTGTGCACCTACCCCGGGGGCGAGTATCCAGCACCGCGGATGGCGATTTCGTATGGCCCGAAGCGCTTCACCATCGGTGGCACCGACTACGAGGCCTATGCGGGGCGAAAAATCGCACAGGACTTCGGCGACGGTCAGATAAAACGGCTCGCCGTCTGGTTCGACGTGTACGTGCTGGAGCTCCCGGGCCGACGGATTACTCGTGCGGCACAGGGCGAACAGGGCAGTACCATCGGTATCGAGAAACGGAAGAAGACTGTCGGTGCCCATATACGGGCTGACGGTTATACACCGCACTCCGAGCTGACGGAAGGCGGCGTCCGCGTAAGCTGCAGCGGTGGAACCAATATCACCGCGTTTCGCATCGAGGATAACGGGTACATCCGGCCCGATGTGGGCGAGCGTACGCTCGAGCGCCGCCATGCCCGAATGACCGTGTGCCTCGTAAAACGCGATATTCGGCTTGTACGCAAGAGCATACTCACGAGTCGCATCGATAATGCGTGCGTTCTTCGTGTACAGTTCCTCTTCTGCTTCAGACGTCGCTTCGACGCGGGGATCGAGTCCGACACAGAGAAGCGAATCTATCTCTTTCCAGCGCGCTTCCAGGGTTTCAAAGAAGTCTTTCCTGCGTACATCCATGGCTTGTGAGTCTATCGCTATAAAACGGACTCATGCAATAATGCAGACCATGTATTCAACTGACCGCGTACGAGAACGCCTGGCACCCGACAGGTCACTGGGACTGATTATTGACGTTCAGGAACGACTGCTCCCTGTTATGCACGAGTCCGAGAGACTGCTCGACAAACTGACTATGCTCATGAAGGGTATGGCCATTCTCGGCGTTCCGTTTTGTATAAGCGAACAATATCCTCGTGGTCTTGGACCTACGGTCGATCGCGTATCTGATGCAGCTCCCGGCCTCACCGCCATGGAAAAGACCGAGTTCAGTTGCATGGCAAACGAAGCATTACGCAGCAGACTACTCGAGGACGAGACACGAACGCTCATTGTGGCTGGAATCGAAGGCCACGTATGCGTGCAACAGACGGTACTCGACGCAATGCGAGAAGGTATTTCGGTGTACGTCTGCGCAGATGCCGTATCGAGCAGGAATCGCGTCGACGCCGAGTACGCCTTCGCGCAGATGCGTCAACATGGTGCTTCTATTGGAACGGTGGAAGCGGTTCTGTTCGAGCTCTGCGGCATTTCGGGAACCGAACAGTTCAAGGCGCTTTCAAAACTCGTCAAATAGGCTCGCGAACTAACAACAGGGTCTCATGGGCCTCGAGCTCTATCGATAACGCACCACCCGGTTCCCTGAACGGCAGGACAATGTCGTCGGTCAGGCGATCACGGAACAGAACCTGTCCTTCCGAAGCGCTGACTCGAAACGTCTCTGTTGGTGCTTCCGCGAGCGCTGCCTCGCGCCCCGTATTGGTGATATACCAGCCCGTCCCGGTTGGCATACCTTCAGGAACCAGGGCTGCAGCGTATACACCCGGCCCGCCAGGTAGTCGAGTGCAGGACCTGAACGACAGGTCATGAAACGCGGCCGCCACCGGTACAAGAGCATTATAAAACGCGTATCCGAAACTCCCTGTGTCGTCTATACATTCCCGCACGGTATCCGGCAGTACGTCGCCTGCGACCGGAGCCAGCGGATCGGGAAGAAAGCATCGAACATCTATCTCGAGACCCTCGCCCCCGGACAGCAGAATTGAAGCTGCCTGCGCGAGCATTGCCCCTCGCTGCGTTTCCGGGAGTGGAACGGGCGCAATCGCCTCTATCTGCGTCATGAACCGCGCGCCGTCGGGAGGTGACGCAATCCGAGGGAGTCCGGATGGAGTCCATTCTGGTGGTATGGTTTCGTTGTCCGAACGGAGAAACTCGCACAGTTCAGCGAACGAGTCCTGTGGCAGATCAACGGAAGCATCGCCTGTGGATACACGAATGTCTTCGAAGATTCCCTGAAACACCTCGTCGAGCAGGTACTTGCGAGTATCCGTCGAAATGGAGTGAGCTCTGTATACGTCGGGAATAAAGAGTTTCATGGGCCGGTTTCTATGGCCTGTCCTGCCTCTTGAGTTCGATGCACGGCAAGGAGGCGGCTGGTGGGCGAACGTGTGCCTTCTTCTGCGGATGTACACTTCGAAGAACGGTTTGAGCGTGATCGCCGTGCGGCGCCGCGCTCAAACCGTTTCTGTTAAAGTCGTGAACAGTCCGCCCGGTAATCCAGTACGCTCCGTATCGCTTCATACCCGTAAGGTACTACCGTACGACGAACATCGGCTACCAATGAAGAAGAAACCGTCGGCTTAGCGCCTAGTTACTGACGGGAGGAATGACGATCTTCTTGAATACCGCCGCGAAGATGGCGGCAGCCTTATCGGAGTCGCGAAGCGGGATGCGTGCGTCTTTACGGAACGAATCGGCAAAGAACGCTTTCACCTCTTCGACAATGTTCTCGTTGTAGTAGAAAAGGTACGAGAAGTTATTACCGGTAGGCTCAAGCACCGTAAAAGCGCTGTAGGAAATGACGGGTTCCTTCGCGATCATTATTCGATCGTCCCGCGCCGATGTGTGAATCTCGAGCTCCTTGAACCGGTACGGAATCTGATATTCGGCCTCACGATACGCGGGTTCTATGTGCTTCTTCGCGTAGTTTCGTGGTTCAACCAGAA
>SKKC01000301.1 GCA_007121695.1 Spirochaetales bacterium
CGAGATGCTCGGCTACGACGGTGAGCTCCTCGGTACCTTCCCGGGTATTTCCCGGGCCCACGGTCAGGACCGCGTCGGACGCTTTACCGCATTCGGTGCTGTCGAGGGTGTCATGATCATTACGCAGACGGGCACGAACTTCGAAGCGACCATGGTCGAAAACCCTGCGGGCACACCCGAGGGCGCCCGAACCGGGACCGTATATGGTCATCCATCGTTGCCTCACTTTGTCGGGAACCTTGGCGTTGGTCTTGTCGCAGTAAACCCTGAGACGCTGACGAGTGTGCGGCACGAACTTCCGTCGCAGCCCTGGCGTTTCGGCATCGATCGATCGGGACGCTTCGTAGTCGTTCTCGGGCGCAGTGGCAATCTGTACGTCCTCGACGCGGAGACCTTTGCGCTTCAGGCGTCGATTCCCGTGGTTGATCCCCACGATCCCGATGCGGCCGCCGGAACTCCCATTCCCTCGCTTACCCTTGGTCGCCGGGTTGCGTTTGTCAGCAACCCCGCGGACAACACGATTCTCGAGGTCGATCTGAGCCACGGCGAAGTCGAACATACCTTTACGCTTGACTCGGCCCACGGGACCGTGACGTCTATTGCAGTCATGATTACCGACGGAGTCATTCATTAATGAAGTGCCGTACACGAATCACCTTGATTGTTTCAACGTTTCTGTTTCTCGCAGTTGCCACCGCCAGTTTTGCTGGCGGCGGGCAGGAGGCAGGTTCGCGTGACGGCATTATCGAAGTTTTTGCAAGTGTCGCCCCCCAGGCGGATATTATCCGCCGCATAGGGGGCGAGCACGTCTCGGTTGGAGTTCTTATTGGCCCGGGGCAAGACGCTCACACCTTTGACCCGACGCCTCGGCAGATCCAGCGTCTCGGAGAATCGGAGATATTCTTTGCAACGGGACTGGAATACGAGTTCAACATTGTAAACTCTCTGCGACGTTCTGCTCCCGGGGTGCGAATAGTGGAGCTGATCGAAGGCATTGAGTTACGTGAAATCGAGCTTCACTGGGTTGATCCTGCTGCACAGCATACCCATGAAAACGAATCCGGAGATCCGCATATCTGGCTCGGGTTCAACGAGGTACGGGTACAGGCGAGGCATATACGCGACGCGCTGACCGATGCCCGCCCACATCTGGAGAGCGAGTTCGAGCGAGGCTACGAAGAGTTTCTCGAATATGTTGCCGAAATCGAACAGGAAGCCGAGGAGCTACTCGGTCACCTGCGGGGCGGAAGCATCATGGTGTATCACCCGGCATTCGGATATCTGCTCGATCACTTCGATATCCGACAGCTGAGCATCGAAGCAGGTGGACGCGAGCCGAGCCCGCGGCAACTGCGCGTGGCAATTGAGGCCGCGCTTCAGGCGGGGGTGACGATCGTGTTCACACAGCCGGAGTACGACGACGTCGCCAGTCGCGCGGTTGCGCGGGCAGTCGGGGCTCGAACCGAAGTCGTGACCGATCTGGGTTCGGATTGGCCCGAGCTTATGCGGAATATTATTACCGCATTTTCGCAGGAAGGCCGCTGAACTCCGTGCTATAGTCTGTGCCCATGGCATGGACACAAAAATATCGGGCGATTATGGACGGGAGCGCCCAGCCCTGGGAAGTCGAGTCGGACTGGGAGAATGGCCGCATACGCCCGATCCGACGACACGCCCTGGCTGGCATTGTATTCGGCTTTATCTGGATTGCTGCCGTCGGCGCCTTTGTCGCTTCAGTCGTCGCTGGGGCCGGCGAGCCGCTTGGCTTTCTGACACTTACCTTTCTGGTTCCGGGAATATATATCCTGTTCCGGTCAATCCGGCGATTTCTGGTCGAGAAAAAATACCCCGGGATTCATCTGAAACCGGCAGACATACCGGTGGCACCGGGTAACAGATTCGATTGTGTGCTGTACTCCGGTGCAGATCCGAAGCGTACCAGCGCGTCCGGAGTCACTTTCAACGTACGGATTACCGCAAACAAGTGGGTGGAGCGGTCGACTGGCAGCAACCGGAGTGGACCGCGGAAGGTCCGTACTGTCATGTGGGAAAGGACACTACCTGTGGCGGCTGTCAGCGGGACCTCGGAGATCGGTTCAGCGCTGATCGGGCGCTTTAGTGTTGACCTTCCCGAAGAACTGGAAGAAACAAGTCGTCTCCCTGCGTCGGTCACCTACGACTGGCGACTCGAGGTCGACGCGACTGACAGCCTGCCAGGGTTTCGCTACGAGTTCAGGCTCCCGGTGTTCGACACGAGAACCGCACTCGAGAAGGCAGATCATGCGCTTGGAACGGTGACAGACACCGAATATGACGTGAACGCCGGGGAACCACCCGAGGCGACAGAGTTACAACTGCCCGTAGAGAAAGGCGATCCGGAGAGCCTCAGAGCATACCAGGAATCGGTTCTCGAAGACCGAATTTCGCGCGATGGACGCAGTGCGATACAGCGGCTCTTTCTGGCCCTGAAACCGCATACCCATCTCGAACGATCGACCGACACGGCAGTTGCAGTCATTCACGTGAAAGGCGACCGAACGATACGCACTGTTCGACGTCTGTCAGCCGCGGGATGCCTTGTGCTCGCGATAGTCCTGCCGGGACCGACCACGCTTCTGTTTTTCGCCGCTGCGGTCATTCTTCTGGCCATGGGAAAGGCGGCAAAACCTGCCGTGATCGCGCTGTACGCAGATGAGTCGGGGCTTCAGATCGACGAGGTTCGGGGCAAAAAAGAACGGTCATCTCACTATCCCTGGAGTTCCGTCGGCATGATCACTGAGACACAGTTCTCATCATTCTATTCTGATATTTACATTGCCCGTCCGCAGAGCCGGGTTCCCGCGATTGGTGCCCGGATTCCCACCCGGCGCGAGGCAGAAGGAATAGCAGCAGCTATCGCATCGGTAAAAGAACGGTTTTCATGACACAGAACATACAGGACATTATCGAGTCCCTGACGCTGACCGAGAAGGCATCACTCTGCTCGGGAGAGGATTTCTGGAATCTGAAGGGCATACCGGAGAAGGGGGTTCCGTCGGTCATGGTCACCGACGGACCGCACGGCCTTCGCAAGCAGGCGGGGAGTGCCGACCACATAGGCCTTAACACCAGCGTGCCAGCCACCTGTTTTCCGACCGCGGCCGGTCTCGCCGCTACCTGGGACGACTCGCTTCTGGAGGAAATCGGACGCGCCCTCGGTCGCGAGAGCCGTGACCAGCAGGTTGCGGTGATTCTCGGACCCGGGGCAAATATCAAGCGGTCCCCGTTGTGCGGTCGCAATTTCGAGTATTTTTCGGAAGACCCCTTTCTGACGGGACGTATGGCTGCAGCACACATCCGTGGCGTTCAGTCCGAAGGCGTGGGCACCTCGCTCAAGCATTTCGCCGTGAACAATCAGGAACGCCGTCGCATGGTTATCGACGCGGTCGTAGACGAGCGCGCGCTGCGGGAGCTGTATCTCGCAGGGTTCGAGTATGCAGTCAGGGAAGCTCAGCCGGCGACGGTCATGTGCGCGTACAACAGGGTCAACGAAGTCTACTGCAGCGAACACCGCGAGCTGCTTCGTACGATTCTCAAGGACGAGTGGGGATTTGCAGGACTGGTTGTGACCGACTGGGGTGCAACGAACGATCGCGTCGAGGGGCTCAAGGCAGGGCTTGATCTCGAGATGCCCGGAAGCCGCGGGGTAAACGATGCCCGTATCGTGGCTGCAGTCGAGGGCGGCCTGCTCGACGAGCGCGTACTCGACGAGGTAGTCTCGCGCATTCTGTCGGTCGTTCTTCCTGCAGCCGAG
>SKKC01000416.1 GCA_007121695.1 Spirochaetales bacterium
GACGGCAACGGATGAACACTACTCCATATTCGATCTGAACAATGCAATGGTTGAGAACGGGTTCTTTATTGACAATACACTCCTATCTTCCCGGGTAATCGTCAAGGCGATTAATCACCTATCGGATGACGATGTTCTGTTTACCCTCGATTCCCGGATCGATCGCCCCACCGAAGACGACTTTCTCGACGCGCATTTTTCAGACGACGAATATATTGGCCTTCTGCGAATCGCCGGTGCCGGGCATATCGGTGCAGATGATCGCGAACGACATGGCGTTCATTCGGAAGCGCTTCGGAATATCAACGTCGACTGGGACGAGGCTACCGGACGCTACCGGGTCAGGTCGGTCAATACGGCCAATCCGTATACGGGTTCCTGGGCATACGCCGCGCGCACCGAGCGGGAAATCGACGAGTTCGCGCGGCTTGACCTGTTTCGTGTGATCCGCAGAACAACGACGGCGCCCGCGAGATCGGTCGACATCGGTAATCGCGATATTCGGCTGCGTCTTTCCGAGTACTGAAGTGTTCGCACGCAGGAAGGGCTTGCCGCAGTGGTTCACAAGCGCATATCTTCTAGTTCATGAACGGGTATCGTCGCGGCCTTACGTTTGTTGTTCTCGTCATCGGTTTTTTCGGCCTGGTCCAGGCGTTCTCCTCGGGATCGGGCGAGGGAGCCTCCGCCCCGGTTCACGAAGCAGAATCCGGTCCCGTTCCCCTGTACTCAGGCGAAACCGAACCGATACTGCTCGCAGAGCAGACCGAATACGTGTTTCCCATTCATCTGTCGAACGAGCAGTGGCAGCAGAGGTTACGGCCGGATCAGTACGCCACCCTGATACAGCATCGGACCGAGCGGGCGTTTACCGGCGAGTACGACGGGCACTGGCGCGCAGGTATCTACTATTCGGCAGCGAGCGGACAGCCGCTGTTTCGCAGTGAAGACAAGTACGAGTCGGGTACCGGCTGGCCAAGTTATGTCCGCCCGATCAGCCCCGACGCGGTCTATCTCCGTATCGATACGAGCCTGTGGGCTACCCGCATCGAGGTTATCGACAGTTTCAGCGGTGCGCATCTCGGGCACGTGTTTCAGGACGGCCCGGAGCCGACCGGGCTTCGTTACTGCATTAACTCTGCGGCTCTGGTGTTCGTCGCGTACGAAGACAATCCGCCAGCAAACCTTTTCGACTGGTCGGGCATTGCCGAGCTTCCAGCCTACACTGCGCCTGACCTGACACCGATTGCCTCGCGCTGAAGACTCAACTGCTGAGGTGCCGGGTTTCCTCGACTGACGCCTCGGCATCCATATTGAGATGTTCGCCGAGGTACAAGAGCGCCTGCGTCCATTCGTCGTCGGACAGTCGCCCTTCTTCAAAGGTTGACCTGCATAGCAGAAAGAAGCGGTTCTGAACCTCCGAGAGGTCAATGTCGACGCCGAAATCGTCAATGAAGTCCAGCGTAAACAGAAGCGCGTCTATGGCAGATATTTCGTCGGGTCTCTCGGCGAGTTCGTCCATAAGACGACAGAGGCGTTGCGAGACGGTCAGGCTGAACTCTTCTCCGTGGGGGCGCATGTTCCAGCGGATGAACTCCTGCACGCAGGTATCTATGTACGCAACGTCCAGTACGTCCTGCCCGAAGGCTCGCTGCAGATCCCTCGTGAGCACGCGTCGTACCGTATGGTGCAGATCCTCCGGCAGCTTGCCACCCATTCGCGAAATCGACTGCAGCATCGCGTAGTTCTCGGTAATGAGCTTGCGGTGGGATTCATGCAGCGCCAGTTGTGGCGCGGTCATCATCTGATCGATAACCGCTGTCTGGTCGTCGATAAAAAGCTGTTCGAGTATTTTCGTGTCCGAGCCAAACGTCTCGTCGAGTTCGACTATGAGCCGGGGCGTTTCGTGATGCAGAAACTGGCGCTGGTACCTGATGCGCTGCTCGGCCCAGTTTCCGATCTTTCCAGCGCTGATCGCTCCGCCAAACAGGTTATGATCGCCAAGATTCAGTACCGCAAACACGATGCGGCGTTCTTCGGTGGTAATGCGGGATCGCACACGCACCATGCCCGCGACGAGGCGGTTGCGCCCCGCCTCTTCGCGAATTACCTCAATCGGTGTGACCTCGAATCCACTGAGCGTCGATCCGGCATCTTCGATCTGAAACAGACGGGTAACCGCGAAATGGACTGCGACCCGCTCCAGTTCTACCGACTGCTCGGAAACGTAGCGTGTGTATACCGCGTCGCCGGTTGGATGATGCGGAATGTTCGACGGCGCCCGTTTCAGGACCTGCAGAAACCGCGGCGTGGGGTCACTTCCCCCCACCTTGCGACACAGCTGCAGGGCGCGCGCTGCGTACTGAAGAATCTGCACCGTCTCGATCCCCGAGATTTCATCGAAAAACCATCCACAGCTCGTGTACATAAGCAGACAGTTGCGCTGCATCTCGAGCAGGGTCACGGTGAGCTCGTGATATCGTGGATCCAGACCCGGGGCCTCCGCGGCAATGAACCGACGAAACCCTGAAGGACTGCGGTCGATCATGAACTCTATGTAGCGATTGCGGACCTCCCACGGATCACGAAAAATATCCCCTGCTTTGCGTTCGTAGACCTCGCGAAGGCTGTCCCGGACCAGATCTAGCGCTTCCCGGAGCGGCCCCCGCCACTGCTGTTGCCAGCGCGGATTACCGCCGGAGTTACAGCCACATGCCGCACGCCAGCGTTCGACCCCGTGTACGCAACTCCAGCTCGAACGTTCCACGATCTCCACGTCGCGTGTCGGGGGATACATGTCGAGGAACTGCCCGTATATCGTGACCTGTACGTCGTCGGAACGACGGAGCTGTTCCAGGCAGAAGGCGAGCGCCATTTCACCGCTTCGATGATGGTGCCCGTAGGTCTCACCATCGGTGGCAATGTGGGCCAGCGAGCCTTCGTCGCTGTCCGACGGAGCAGGAAGAAGCCCGAGCATGCGATTGGCCAGGTTCCCACCGTTGTACAGCAGATCTCCAAACGCAATTTCCTGGGACACCGGACCGTCGTAGAAGAACAGGTCTATGCTTCTACCGGAAGGAAGGTTGCACCGATAGGCGACCCGCGGGTCGACCTTTCCTCCGTGCACGTTTATCCACGACCCACCGTCTGAATCCCGGACGCGTGCGGCCTGATACGGGCTCAGAACCGTGAACCGGATACCATGTTCGGCCAGCACTTCGAGGGTCTCGGTGTCGGCGGCAGTTTCGGCGAGCCACATTCCTTCAGGAAACCGTTTGAACCGGTGTTCGAAATCACGGATTCCCCACCTGACCTGGGTAACCTTGTCCCTGCGGTCTGCGAGCGGCATGATAATGTGATTGTACACCTGTGCAAGCGCCGATCCATGGCCACCAAAGTGGGACATACTCGATGCGTCTGCGTCGAGTATCGCCTCGTAGGTAGTAGGCTGGTGTCGTTCCATCCAGCTGAGAAGGGTCGGGCCGAAATTGAAACTCATCCATGAGTAGTTGTTTACGATGCCACGAATCGTTCCGTCTTCGCCGAGGAGTCTCGCGAAGGCGTTTGCGTCGTAGCATTCAGCGTTAATTCTGTCGTTCCAGTCGTGGTACGGAGCGGCCGACTCCTGCAATTCAACTTCTTCGAGCCATGCATTCTCACGCGGTGGCTGGTAGAAGTGGCCGTGTATGCATATATAACGTCTCATCCTATTCCTGCGACAACAGTATCACGCTTTGTGCCCGGATACGAATCGATTCCTGGGCCGAAATATGGGTATTGTTGAGGCTTCA
>SKKC01000405.1 GCA_007121695.1 Spirochaetales bacterium
ATGGGCAGACCAAGGTAGGCCATGTTCGCGCGGTACGAGGCCTGCGTAAAGGGGCCCCGGCGAGCAGGTTCGGCGCGAAGGGCAAGCAGCGTCGCTACAAGCGCAACCGACACTATGGTCAGGGGCTGCATGAGTGCTGCCACCCCCGCACCGGTAAACGTACCCGCCATATCCGATGTCTGCAGAAACAGCGTCACGGGCAGGGCGATGTAGAAAATGAAGCGGTTCAGGTCGCCGGCGAAACCTTCACTGAAAAATTTCTGTTTTTTGAGCGCGTATCCAAGCGACATGAGAGCAAAAAGAGGCGCAACCAGTTGTATCGTCTGCACGAGGTGAATCCTTTTTGACAAGTGTTTCGGCATTTTGTATCATGACTGTTCATCCTGCCGATCAATCCATGGAGTTTTGCCTAAATTGCTACGAACCGTCAAAGGAAAAAAAATCAAACTCGAGGGTTTCAACAACCTGACAAAGAGTTTGAGTTTTAATATCTACGATATCTGCTACGCGCGTTCCAAAGAAAGCCAGATCGACTATCTCGAGTACGTAGACGAAGAGTACAACGCGGAAAAGCTCAACAAGATTATCCGTGACGTTATAGAAATCATAGACGCGCAACTCCTGCATATCTCGACACAGGACTATCAACCACGGGGAGCGAGTGTAACCGCACTCATTTCCGAAGGCCCGCTCGAGGACGCCCCGGCGTCGGCGGGCAGCAGTTCAAGCGAGCCGCAGACCATACTCGGACACCTCGACAAGAGTCACATCACTGCGCATACATACCCCGAGTTTGACACCGAAACCGGCATCGCGACATTCAGGGTCGACATCGACGTGTCTACCTGCGGCATGATAAGCCCGCTGCGCGCGCTGCACCACCTGATCGGCAGCTTCGACAGCGACGTGGTCCTGCTCGATTACCGGGTCCGTGGGTTTACACGCGATTCCCGCGGTCGCAAACATTTTATTGACCACGACATCGCGTCCATACAGGACTACATCGCAGACGACGTCCTTGACCAGTATCTGGCCTATGACATCAACATAATCTCCGACAATATTTTCCACACGAAAATGCGCAAGAAGCGCCTCGATATGGACCAGTATCTGTTCGGACCAGAGACCGAAAAACTGCAGGGACGGGACCGCACGCGCGTCCGTTCAATGCTGCAGCAGGAAATTACCGAAATATTCGAGTGCCATAATCTGTAGAGACCGGCACGGAAAGGACACCACAATGTCGCAGAAAGACAAGCGCATTCTTCATGAATGGCTCAACGAAGCCCATGGTTTTTTTTATACCATTAACAAAACTCTTCACAAGGGAAGCACGAAGTATCAGGACATCGAGCTTGTAGATACCGACGAAATGGGGAACGTCCTGCTGCTCGACAACATTACCCAGGTGGGAGAACGCGTGGACTGGCAATACCACGAGCCCATGGTGCACATGCCCATGCTCGCGCACCCGAACCCGAAGACCGTGCTGGTTATCGGCGGGGGCGACGGAGGCATACTCCGGGAGGTTCTGCGCTACCCGAGCGTAGAGCACATAGACTTCGTGGAACTCGACGAGGAAGTGGTCACCTTTTCGCAGACCTACCTGCAGGCAGTCAACGGTGGCGCGTTCGAGAACCCGAAGGTACACGCCCGCTTCGAAGACGGCAGAGCCTTCGTCGAACAGACAGACAGGGTGTACGATGTCGTCATTATGGACATGACCGATCCGTTCGGACCATCGAAGATGCTGTACACGCGCGAGTTTTATACGCATGTTCGCAACAGGCTCGACCCGAACACGGGGATTTTCACCATGCACTCGGAAAGCCCGGTGGCACGCCCCGTTGCCTTTCAGTGTGTACGTCGCACGCTCGGCGCAGTTTTTCCCGTCGTACGCACCGTCTACACCTTTATTCAGATGTACGCGACCTACTGGTCGGTCACGCTTGCATCCAACGGTCCCGACATTCGCGATCTTGACGCGGCTACCGTAGACTCGCGAATTCGCTCGCGGGGCATCGACAACCTGAAGATCATTACCGGAGATACCTGGCAGGCCATGCAGGTCGAGTATCCCTACATTGCCGACCTGACCCGACGCGACGTACCGATCATTAGCGACGCAGCGCCTGATTTCCCGGACCATTTTTCTCAGTAGCTATTCCCGGTACTCAAGAACTTCACGTTTCAGGTAGTCGCGGTAGTCGGCGAGCGTGCGAAGCACTACCTTGGCCCTGCCGTCGAGGTCGCTCCGCTGCAGGTGCTCGTCTATCTTGCGACTGAAAAACGAAAAATCAACCGACTTTTCGCCCCTGGACATGAGCAGGCGCGACGCGCAGAATGCACGCCAGCGCTTCTGCTCGGTTGCTGGAAGCAGGTCCAGGAAGTTCCGCCAGAGAAAACGCCGGAACATCTCCGGCACGCGCGGGTCTTCGCAGTCCAGACGCAACTTCGGCACACGCTCGCGTGGAGTCTCGTGTATGCGCGCAAACTGCTCGCGATCACTGTCGGGAAAGAACCCCCCGCTGTAGAGCCTGAGCTCCGGATCCCGATGGTCCGACTGCGGAAGTGTATCGTAGACACGCACGATCTTCTGTGTCAGTTCGTGGTCTGCGGCAAGCTCCGCGGCGTGTTTCCGGCACCGCGCAAGATCAAGCCCCAGACGTTCAGCGACGCCGTCAGACTCGAGCGCCGAAAACGGTGACACCGCGGGCGAGCGATTGACAGCCAGCCCGGTGACCCGTATCCGCTCTTCCGGATCGCGACTGAACACGCGCGATCGAATCTCTTCCACGCTTCCTGCCAGAAGCGGCTTCGGATCGAAGCGAAGATCGTAGACCAGTACCTCATTCGGGTTACGCGGATTCGGTGCGAGCGGCGCCACGGCCGTCGTGCACCCGGCGGCCCGCGTGAACAGCCGCGACGTGTAGGCGAAGGGCCTGCGGTGATACAGGTCAATCAGCTCGTAGACGCGCTCCTTGCGTCGAAGCGAAAACAGATACCGGAAGAGACGCGGCTGCTTCTGATACAGCAGTCGAGCAAGACCAATCGTTGCCTGTACGTCGGAGAGCGCATCGTGGGCGTTCTCCTGTTCGACCGCGTTCGCTCGGGCGAGTTCTTCGAGCCGGAAGCTCGGACGACCCTCTTCGTTCAGCGGCCACTCGATGCCCTCGGGCCGGAAATCATGCGCGGCGCGCATGACATCGACCAGGTCCCAGCGGCTGTTCCCCGACGCGTACTCGCGTTCGTAGGGATCGTAGAAGTTGCGGTACAGGGCGTTCCGGATGAACTCGTCGTCGAATCGCAGACTGTTGTATCCGACAACACAGGTACCCGGCACCATAAACTCTTCGCGAATGCGCGTCACGAACTCGTACTCGCTGACCCCGCGCTCTGCCGCATCCTGTGGAGTGATCCCCGTAATGAGGCACGCCATGGGATCGGGCACAAAGTCAGGCGTCGGCCGGCAATACAGCACAAGCGGTTCGCCCACCGGTTCAAACGCGTCGTTCGTTCGCACGCCTGCGAACTGGGCAATACGGTCCACGCGCGGGTCACGCCCGAAGGTTTCCAGATCGTACCAGAATAAGGTATCTGCCATATGTCGAAAGAGTGTACACTACAAGGGGGGACTTCGTGGGCATTCTGATCCAGACTGCAGGACAACTTTTTCTCCAGGACGTCGTGCAGGTATACCAGCGAAGCCCTGCCGAAATCGCAGCCTTTCTCGTGCTGCTCTTTGTCCCCGTTGCGGCGCTTGTCAGTTACGGTGTGGTAAGCAGGCGTCGTGAACTCGAGCGCGCGACCGCCCGTGCCGAAGCCGCGTTCAGGAAAGCCTGCAACTCCCGAAATCTGAGCCCGAGCCATGTGGCGCTCATGGAGGCAATTGCGCAGAACGGTGCCCGTCCGGAACAGAAGCATCTGGTGTTTGATGATGAAAGCCTGTTTAACCGGGGCGTCAAGGCGCTCGCAGCATTCGGAACGTTCGCCGACGACAGTATCAGCGCGCTGCGCCTCTCGCTCGGCTTCACCCGCCACGGCGGCGTGCCCATTTCAAGCGTCAGCCTGCCCGAGGGGTCTCCCATCGCAATCGCCATCGAAGGAAAACCGACCGTCGTTGCCGCGCGCATACGCACCCAGAAGAAGCAGGGCGTCGTCGTGGAAATAGAGCAGACGTGGACGGCGCTTCGTGCGGGGCGGCGCGTCCGGATACTCTACCAGAGTTCAACCGGCGTGTACTCGTTCATTAGCACCATCCTCAAGGCCCAGAACCGTCTGCTGCTGCTTCGCCACAGCGAGCACGTCAACCGCTCCCAGCGCAGGCGGTATTTCAGGCGACCGGTCGAGACCGGGATCCTGATAGCCACACGGAAGGACGCACACCCGGACGCCGTCACCACCGTCGACATGGGCGGCGGAGGCCTGAGTTTCGTGTCGGACCGGAGCGATCTGCAGGTCGGCACATCGCTGACGATACGCTTTCACCCGCCGCTCGCCCCCGAAGACGAACGCGTCCGTGCCTCAACGGCGCTCGCGCGGGTCGTACGTGTAGGCGACGACAATACCGTGCACGTGCAGTTCACGACTATTCGCGAGGCGCTGCGAGACAGAATTATCTCGTCGCTGTTCAGTTTCACGGGCGATAACGAACAGACCAGCTCGTCGGCTCGTCCGTCGTCAGAAGCGTAACGGCCTGTTCGCTGAACTCCGCATACTGCCCCCGGTCGTCCGCACCGAGGCGACCACCACCGACCGAAAGGATCTGCCCCGGAGCGGTCACCCGAACCGTCAGGCGGGCATCGCGGATAACCGTTTCTATGGGAACATCCGTCTCGTACTCTTCCATAGCCCAGGCGAGATACTCGACGTACTCGTCTGCACCCATTCCATCTGGCGGAAGCAGAAACGCTATCGAGGACTGTTCGGCGACGGGCGTAACCGCTGTCAGCTCGAGAACCCGCTCGCGGCTGAGGGTTACCGTCATGACGCGATCCCGGCCGGTATCTTCCAGCCGTACCAGGCCGTCGATACGAGTGGGGCCTTCGGTAAACGCGCGCTCGAGGTCTTCTATATCGAGTGCGATATGCAGACGCGACGGGTCGGGAATCGCCCCGCCAACAAGCCGCACTCCGGGCTCTGCGTCGAAGGCGTCTGCAAGCGCCTGAAGATCAAACGGAGATACGGGCTCGTCGACCATGCCCAGAACCCCTGACAGGTCCAGCAGATAGGTCGCAAACTCGTCGGAGAGGTGGATGTCGAGATCGCTCGATGCTGCAGAGCCATCGCGGAGCGAGAGCTGACTGCTTACCGTGCAGGCGGAGATAATCGCGACGAACATCAGCACAATTAGGCCATTCAGTGAAGCCATGATGCGTTTCATTCTAGAGAAACTATCGCGCCCTCCGCCCTTCTACAAGCCCACCCCTCAGGATCGCCGCACGTCTACTACCCAGTGGCTCGGTTCGATCCGGTCTACGGTCAAAACCTCGTGCCCTTCGAGGTCCAGGGAGCGCGGCACGTTCGCCGCGCTCTCGCTGTTCCCGAGGTGAATACGGAGAACTTCGCCGGTCACCAGCTGCTCTATCGCGAGCTTGCTTTTCACGAAGGTGTAGGGGCATACCTCGTTCTCGAGCTTCAGTTCCTTTTTCACATCGACCTGTTCAGCCATCAGTTGCCTCCCTGTGAGATGGGTGCGTCGTCGCGGTTCCCCCACTCGGCCCACGATCCATCGTACATGCGGGCGTCTTCGTGCCCGAGTACACGCAGCGCAACATAGCTGTGTGCTGCTCGAAAGCCGCCCTGGCAGAGCGTAATCGCCGGACCGTTTCGGCCGTCGAGCGCGTCACGATACACCGCCGCGAGCTGCTCAATCGAGAGAAAGAGCCCGTCTTCTGCGCGGTTGTTCACCCAGTCGATATTGACCGAGCCCGGTATGTGCCCGCCTCGCGCCGCGCGGACGTCGGTGCCCGCGAACTCGTCGGGTGATCGTGCGTCGAGAATCAGCGCGCTGTCCGAGTCGATAAACCCGACGACCTCTTCGAAACTCGCAAGCAGACCCGGCCGGACGCTCGCGGTGAACTCGCCGCGCCCGGGGAGCGCGATCTCGGTAGATACCTCCGCGCCGGAGGCGCGCCAGGTCGCAAACCCGCCGTCGAGCAGGTGGACCTGTTCGTGACCAATGTACTCGAGTGCCCAGAACAGTCGGCTTGACCAGGTACCCGCACCCGCGTCGTACACCACCACCGGCGTGTCCGCGCGGAGTCCCAGTTCTTCGAGATCCGCTGCGACAACCGCCGGGTCGGGAAGCACGTTCGAGACCCCGTCGACATTGGCCGCGATTATCGAGCGATCGACCCACGCCGCACCGGGTATATGTCCGTCGGCGAAGTCGTCAAAACTGCGACCGATATCGAACACGGTAACTTCACCAGCCCGCTCCTGCACCCACGCAGGACTCACGAGAATATCTTCGGGCGCCGTGCGTACATACGCGGGTGATCCCCCACGGCCAACCGTGAATACAATTCCGGCTGCAACAGCCGCAACCACCACTAACGCACCTGCAATTACAATGTGCTGCTTCTTCATACCGTTTCTCCTCCAGAGGCAATGTCAGCCATCGCAAGCCGCATCTGTTCCTCCATGTGTTTCTTTTCAATGCGGTAGATCACACCAGTCGCTACCCAGCAACCCAGGATAATGAACACCGTACTTACTATTGCCGTCAGCCCGAGCGTCGACATGCCGGTAATGCTGTGGCCTATGTTACAGCCACCGGCAATCGAGGCTCCGAGCCCCATCGTTATTCCACCGCCGAACTGCCGGACAAAGCGCTTCGGGTCGGGCATGCGAAGCACCGCCTCGCCTGCTGCTTTGGCCGCGAGAAACGCTCCGACTGGCACGCCGATCACCATGAACGACGCGGCGCTAATGCCGGAGCTGTCTCCGCCGACCAGGAACCGCGTCAACGCCACCGTCGGCTGTGTGAAGGAGAGTCCGAACTCGCGCCCCTGCATGGCAGACAGCAACCAGGCGGCGAAAGCGGCAAGCCCCACGAACAGCCCCGTGCGCTGCCAGCTCCAGCCGACAAGGAACTTCTGCTTGGGCGAGCGGGCGAGCCACAGACCGGCAACCGCTGCAAGCACAAGGATTACGCCCCACCGCAGCCACGCGGCCTCTATACCCAGCAGCCCGAAGAGCGTCGCATCACCGGCACCGACCGGAAGCGTGTAGCTTCGAAGCCCCTGCTGCAGCGGAGTCAACGCACCGCCGTCGGTAAGTGCGGTCCCGATCACGAACCCGACCAGGGCCGCGATCGAACCGAGCATTCCCCGGCCGCAGCGGTAGTAGGTCCCACTCGCACAGCCTCCCGCCACCACCATGCCCACGCCGAACACGAACCCGCCGATTATCGCGGCTGGCCAGAAAAACGGCGCCACAAGCGGGCTCAGAATCCCGAGATCCGTAAAGAGCGTTACCCCGATAATGTTGATGATGAGCACCAGTACCCACGCGCGCACGAGACTCCGGTCCTTCTCGAGATAGAAGCTCCGAAACGCGGTATTCATGCAGTACCCGCCGCGCTGTAGCGCAAACCCGAGCAGGAGTCCGAGCGCAATCCCTGCAATCGCAATCATAGCTGTCTGTCTCCTCTGTACTGTCTCAGAAGCATGCAAAGTTTCCTTGTGGCTGAATCGAGAACCCTGCGACCTGCCCGACACCCTCGCCGAACCGGCCGGACAGCGGAATCGTGCCACGCGAAGCCGGTTCCCCGGACAGTCCGGCCGATAGCGCGTACAGCGCTCCGGTTTCGGTCAGCAGCGCGATACTTCCGTCGCCGCGGCGTGCAAGCCCGGCGACCGGGCCCGGCATCGTGTGCTGCGAAATAACTGACTGCTCGCCAGCGTCGATCAGATACACCTGCGTCCTGTCGTGTCCGACCGCTGCGAGCACGTTCGTGTCCGCACCGAGCGGCACCGGAGCCAGGTCCAACGACAATCTGACTGCAGAAAGCTCGACGGTCGCTCCGTCCCGCTCGGCGATTACCCGTGCGTCGCCATCCGATCCGAGCCCGACAAGCAGATGCGAATAGTCCGCGTCGAACCCAGCGGCAACCGTCGCCGAGGCGACGCGGTCTGCGGCGTCGACCCCGATTGTTCCCATGCGCTGGCCGTTCTGGGCAAAGAACACCGCGAACCCGTCAGTTTCGGCGTCGTGGCGAAAAACCCTGCTCGCGCGGCGGTTGCGAATAACGGGGCCCTGTGTCCCCGCAGCGTCGTACTCGCCACGAAGCGTGAGTTCCCGCATGCGGTGGGTGTAGGCAGAGATGACCTCGCTTTCGGCCCAGGTCACAAACAGCACTTCGCCGGTATCGGAAAAGGTCAGGAACTCCGGTGTACGCCCCGCGCCTCCCGGCGGGTTCACCGTCGCCTCGCGCTCGAGTAATGTCGTATCAAAGACGTCGATCTCAGGCGAATCCGCGTACGTCACCCAGACAGATACCCCTCCGGGTGTCGGGGTAACCGACCGAACGCGACGCGAAAGTTCACGCTCCGCGCGAACCGCCCCTGTAGCCGGATCGACAACCGCGAGAGCCCCACCGTCTGCCGATACCAGCACAAGACCGTCTACCGTTCCCGGAGCGGCAAAACTGCCCGTCGACCCGGCCGCCTGCGCCGCAGACGTCTGGCCTGCACGCGCCTGCGCCGCACCGGGCCAAAGACGCCCGTCGACTACGCCCCACCCTAATACGGCCGCTACCACGACGAGCGACGTAAGCACCAGAGCCTGCACTGTTGTCTGTATCTGCCTGTCAGTCATAATCTTTATATACCCACGTTAGTTAGTGCATATTCGTTACAACAGGAAGCATATACACGGGCATACGGACCTGTCAAGCATTCTTGATAATTTCTATTGTTTTTGTAGACAATGCATAATGCATCGGTTCAACCGCATGTATACTGCAGAATGGCAGAGACCTGTCGGGACTGCACTCTGTATGACCATGGCATATATAACGGTGCTATATAGAATTACAGGATTCCAAGGACCTCACACAACTCTTGGCATGCGAATTGCAGGTGTAGTGCATGAAAACACGTATTATTATCGGTGTGACACTCGCGGCTGCGTTCGCGTGTTCAAACCCGACCATCCAGGTCACGTCACCTGCCGACAGCGCTGGCGAACTCGCGATCAGCTCGGTGCATCCGGAAGGCAGCGGCCTGCAGGCGAGCACCGTCTTTCCCGAGTTCGATCTGAGCGACGTTGCTTCGTATACGGTGGCACTCACCAACGGGCCAGGCAGAACCGATCCCCATAGCGTAGTGGTTGACGCCAACGGTTCTGGCAACTTCGCCGAAGCAGTCGTATTCACCAATCTGATTCCCGGACGGTGGACGCTATCGGTCACCGGGCGCAACAGCGACTCCGAGGTCGTTCTTGCCGGATCGCAGAGCGTCTTTGTCGCCGGTGGCGAACGCCGCACATTCACCGTGCCTGTACGCCTGCTCGACGGCGCCGACGATCTCGGGCAGTGGGCCGCGAACTTCAGCTGGCCGGAAGAACTCACGGGCGAGGGCGGTTTTGACAAAATCGGTGCTGTTACCGGGTACCGAATCTATATACAGGATGCGTCCACGCAGAACGTAACCGAGATTATCGGCACGTCTTCGCAAAGCCTTGAAACCGCGGGCATAACGGTATTCTTCGCTCCGGATGCGAAGGACCTCACAATTACCGCCGAGGATCAGGCCTCACAGTCCTTCTGGCTCACCGTTGAGCTTCTGACAGACCGCGCCGACCCCTTCCAGGTGCTCGCACGGTACGATGAGCGCTGGTACGTCCGCGGAAACCTGAGAAGCAGCACGGCCGTCGCCTTTGCCGAGTCCGACTTCTCTTTTGGCGGTGGTGCGACTGTCGCGCTTGATCTGACCGATCTTGACCGTTTCGAAGAGCTGACTGACAACTACTTCTTTGAGACACCCGGGTCAAGCGTCGCAGCAGGCGAAACCTTTACCATACAGGCAGCAGGCCTCGAGAACGTGAGCTTCGGCTGGCGCATAAACGGCGAAACGGTCGCCGACGCGACCGGTAATACGCTCAGCATGGAAACAACCGCGGCAGAAGCCGGCCAGGTGAAACGCATTACCCTTGTTGTGACCGCTGCCGACGGTACGCGGTACTCCGCCGGTCACAGCGTTCGAATTATCGCGGTAGAGGAGTAATCCATGCCCCGTCGGTTCCGGCTCAAGCTTTTACTGACTATTGCAGGACTGTTTTCGCTACAGGCCTGCACCCTGCCCTACGTCGCAACAGAGCTGGAACGACTGGGCGCAATCGCAATCGGACAGGCAGCCGGGTCGAACAGCGAAAACGAACCCGAACATACCGGCGAAACAGCATTTGAGTCGGACTTCCATAGCGATGTCGTTCTTTTTCGCCTTGAAAATACGTCCGGCACCACCGTACAGGCAGGCGAGGCGGTGACGCTCACCGCCTCGGCCCACCTTGAAAACACACACGAGCCCGTTGATCTGCCAGAAGTCTTCTGGCGCATCAACGGTCGCTCCCCGGGTGAAAACGCCACAGTCACCGGGGACTCGGGAGAAACGCTCACCCTGCAGACGCAGCCGGGCGAATCGGGTATGGTATATGTCGTTACCGCATACACCACGTTTGAAGACACGGACGTATCCGTGTCGCAGTCCATTCGCGTGTGTGCCTGCCAGGAGTAGCCCGTGAACAAGCCCGGATTCCAATCACGACGCATGGTGATTGTCGCCGGGCTTTTTCTGCTGCTCGCCGGGTGCAACATCGGCTCAACACGCTTTACCCTCCCGGACCCCGACCCCATTATTCCCAACGACACCCTGTTCGCCGAACAGTGGAACCTGCGTACCATCCGCATCCCCGAAGCCTGGGGCCTGCTTCACGACCCCCTCGTCGAGCGCATCGCAAACAACCGGCAGGGCATAGCGCCGGTGGTCGTGGCCGTTCTTGATACCGGGATTGATGTAAACCATCCTGACCTGCGCGCGAACGTGCTGGGGGAGGTGTACGATGCCACCACAGACACGAATGGCGGTGTCGAAGCAAACTCTGCCGTAAACCATGGAACACACGTCGCCGGCATTATCAGCGCGCACACAAACAACGCCACAGGCGGAACCGACAGTATAGCTGGCATCGGATGGAACCGCATACGGATACTTCCCGTCACCGTTCTGGCAGAAGACGGATCAGGTTCGGTAAGCTCGCTCATTGAAGGACTCGCGTTCGCATCCGGCATGTCAGACGAGCAACCTCTGCAGCGTGCGGATGTAATTAATCTGAGCCTCGGGGCGACTGTTGCCCTCGGTCCGGATCTGGAGCCTCTCCTGAACGATATTCGGAAATCAGACATTCTCGTTGTCGCCGCCGCCGGGAACCGCTCGTCTTCTATAGCGTGCGCGAATGTCGACTTTCCCGCTCGTTATGCGTCAGTCATGGCGGTCGGCAGCGCAAACGGACCCGATCCGAGCACGTTTCAGCACGCGTTTTATACCGCCTGCGGCCCGGAAGTAGATCTTGTCGCGCCAGGCGGGACCGGTACAAGCAGCGGCGCCTACCAGGGCATCCTCAGCACCATATTCGGATCGGGCTCGTTCGGATTTCAGGCCGGCACATCGCAGGCAGCGCCCCACGTCGCCGGGGTGGCAGCACTCATGCGGGCGGTCAACCAGGAGCTGACGCCGCAGGAGATCGCGCACATTCTGCGCGAAACGGCGAGCCCCGCGCCCGTAGCCACCGACCCGGACCGCTACGGGGCCGGCATGTTGAACGCCCACGCGGCGCTCGCGGCCGCCCTGTCTGCGCCCTACGGCCCTTTTGCGCGCAACGACTTCTCCGTGTCACCGCTGGCACTCGAACCCGAAGATCCCGACCACCTGGGCCTTCGCATGAGTGCCCGCGGTGGCGAGCCGGAAGCCGGGCGCTCGGCGCAGCGTTTCGCTTCGGAAGGGCCGACCGGTGCCGAGCTGTCCCGTATCATCATCACCCTGGATAGAGCATGGTTTCGCTCGACGGACCACGCCGACGTGGAAGCGGCGTTGCACGATATCGCGCTGCGGCACGGGCTTGGCCCGATGCGATTCCTCGGAAACCGCTTCCCGAGCTTCGCGATCAGCGACCAGCAGACAGGCTCGGCCGAACTGCTTCTGGACCTCGTGGGCGAAGCCGTTGTTCACGATGCGATCTACGACACGCCGGTGTCGCTGACTGGCATCGGAGGCACAACCGGCCGATAATGAGGAATATGAGACCTGCGGCGTACAGCCTTGCCCTGTTTCTCGTGATACTGCTTTTCGCAATCGGATCGGGACAGGTACTCCATGCGACCGACCACCCGCGCCTCGAAACCCAGGTAGGAGTACTTGTACTGCAGGGCGCGGCGGGCATAGATGCGTCGTTATTCGCCCTACCGCCGAGCAGGGCGTCCCGGGAGATCGCCGGCAGTATCGACGCCGGAATCGGCGTCGGCTATACGCAGATACGGCTTCTCGATCGCGAGGTGGCGGCATTCGCCGGGTCGTCGTACACCGTCAGCCTGCTCGGCATTGTGGGGTACAAACCGCCGCTTGAGACACGGTTCAACATTCGTGTCTCGCTTCGCTACGGACTGGCCATATCGGGTTTCAGAAATGAATTGCTTGTGACGCAACCGGCTATTGTACTCGCGCCAGCGCTCGAAGTCGTGACGCAGACGACCGCCCCATGGACCTACGGCCTCTCGGTCGGGCTTCGCGGGGTCAACTACGCGGTTGTCCCGGGAAGCCCCGCAGAGATTGCGCTCAGCATAGGATTCGTACTCCAGCGGGAAATCGCAAACGACTGATCTGATCGCAGCGAGCGACAGCTTACTCGGGCAGAATCAGTCGCATTTCTTCGATGGTTACCGACGTGCCGGCCCACGAGCGAAGCCCGACAAAGCCAGAGTCGCGCGCCTGCCCACGGTTTACGTTGTCCAGATCGCGCACATCGGCAACATCCACGACAACGCGCGTCGTTCCGCCCTGCACGACCTCGGCACGAAGCGCAAAGCCATCGATATCGACATTCAGGCCCAGCGGCTGATCCCAGTCTATGCCATGGTCGTCCTGCTCCACCCGAAGCGCAGGTTGCCGCTCGCGTCCCTGTGTCCACTGCCGGAGCACAATCGTATTGCCAAGCCCTGGGTCGACCTGCAGCGTCCAGCCGTTGAAATCGCGGTTTCCTTCGGGATCGGTTCCGTGAAAGAATAACCCCCACCCGCCGCGTTCACCGTCGATAGACGCACCGCGCACCTCTACGCGAATGCTGCTGACATCCGGCATGTCGCCAAACAGACGCTTCTCGCCGTTTCCCTCGAACGAGATCGCGTA
>SKKC01000207.1 GCA_007121695.1 Spirochaetales bacterium
GCCGCATCGTCCACAAAATCGACAAAATAGAAATGCGCGGCTCGCCGGTTGTGCTGGGTGTTGTAGCGTTCATTATGAATGACCATGGCACGCGCGACGGCCTGTTCGCCAGCGTACGCGACGAGAAACTCGCCGTCGGCATGCTGAAAGAAGGGGTGCTTCCGGCGGTAGAGCATCCGGTAGTCCAGGTCCAGGAACGGGACCCACTGAGGTGTCTTTGCGTACAGCCTCCGGGGAAGATCGATAAAATCCCGAAGCCCGGCGCGTGTTTCTATTGTTCGTACTGTAATGCTCATGCAAGCCCGTGCCCGACTGTTGACCGGAGCGAGGTTTCCGGATACAGCCTTCTGTATGCAGATTGTTCGGCGTCCGCCTGCGGCGGACATTGTCGCCACAGTATACCTGATCGCAGCGAGCCTTGCATTTTTTCCGTTCTGGTCCGCCGCCGATTACCGCGAGGCCATCGTACAGAACCTGGGTATGCTGCTGTTCATCTGGGCAAGCTGGTTCCTCGCGAGCGGGCCGGGGCAAATAGCCCGTATTGTGCGGTTCGTGCGCATGTTCTACCCGCTGCTCCTGATTGGCATGGCCTTCGTGCAGGTCGGCCTGTTCGCGCGCATGCTGTATGGCCCCGGGTTTACCTTCGACCCGGTGGTTGCGCGGTGGGACGCAGCGTTTTTTACAGTGAACCCCCACATGTGGTTCCACCGGATGCTTCCGGGGCGTATCTGGGCGGAGATCATGCACGTTCTGTACGTGCTGTACTTCCCGCTGCTGTTCGGAAGCTTTCTCTTTGTGGCGGCACGGCGGGTGTACGACTATCCCCGCTTCGCCTTCGTGTTTCTCGCTTCTTTCTTGAGTTTCGTTGTGGTCTTTGTGCTGTTTCCGGCGACCGGCCCCCTTGAGTACCGGGACGGTCTGTTTTCGGATGCCGTGGTGTTCTCGAACCTCGTGGATTATCTGTTCTCCTTCGGTATTCCTGACCCCGGGGGTGCCTTTCCGAGCTCCCACGTGGGGCAGAGCATCGTCGTGCTCCTGCTGCTGCGCCCGCTTTCCCGACGTATGACCGCGCTGATCGTATTCGTTATTATCGGGATCGGGGTTTCCATGGGGTATGCCGCGGTCCACTACCAGATCGACGCGGTTGCAGGGGTACCAGCCGGGATCGCACTGTATGCTGTGTGGAATACGGTATACCTGCGCTGGGTGGCAAGCCGGGACACCGGCCCGGACCCGGGTTCGAACTGAAAGCCCGTTCTTGACACCGTTTTTGAGGTTTTGTACGATTCGGGAAAAATGTTTCTGAAATCGAGATGTAATAATGAGTTCAGAAGTAGCCCCGCCTCAACAGATTGATATTCGTGCGGTTCTCGACGCGAAAAACCCGTCTCTGCGCCAGGTAATTCCCGATAGCTTTATTCGGTGGTTGGAACGTATCGTCCACGTGCGGGACATGAACCGGACGCTCCGGTACATAGGAGACCGCACGGGAACCGATTTTTCCGAAGCAGTCCTTGAAGAGTTCAATACGAGTATCGAGCCTGTCGGGCTCGACCGTCTCGACGGTGTGACGCGGCCCATTATCGTGTCGAACCATCCGCTCGGCGGAATCGACGGGGTGGCGCTCATTGCCTTGTTCGGGCGCGTGTATCCCGGTCTCCTGACCCCTGCCAACGATATTCTGATGCATCTCCAGGGGCTACGGCAGGCGCTTGTGCCCGTGAACAAACACGGTTCGAATGCCGAGAACGTTGCGCTGTACAACAACGCCTATGCACACGCGGAGGCCATACTGCAGTTCCCCGCAGGACTCGTATCCCGGAAACGCGGCGGTCGTGTTCGCGATCTCGCGTGGCAGAAGAGCTTCGTCGTCCAGGCCCGGAAGCACCAGCGTCCTGTCGTACCGGTGTTTTTCGGCGGAAGGAACTCGGCCCTGTTTTATAATTTTGCACGCATGCGTACACGATTTCGTGTGCCCATCAATCTGGAAATGCTGCTGCTACCGTCGGAAATGTTCAAGCAGCGTAACCAGCGATTTCCGGTCACCATCGGGCATCCCATTCCGCCCGCCACGCTGGTGCGGGAGACCCGGGCAGTCGAGTGGGCGGCGAGGATCAGGGAACATGTCTATCGACTCGCGGTCGATCCGGACGCGGTGTTTGCGTGAGGCCGAGAATTCATGAAATCTTCATATACAACGTAAAAAAGGACCCGGGCATGAGTAAACCAGTAATTTCACCGGTACCACGAGAGCAGCTGAAAGCGGAACTGACTCCAGAGCGAAAGGCCCGCGAGATTCGTGGGTACGAGGTCTACTTTGTCAACGCGCATAATGCTCCCCGGGTTATGGATGAAATTGGCCGTATCCGGGAGACTGAGTTTCGAAGCGAAGGCGGCGGTACCGGTAAAGACAGGGATATCGATCGGTTTGACACCATGGAACAACCCTACCACCAACTGGTTGGGTGGGACCCCGAGAATGAAGAAATTATCGCATTTTATCGTTTTAAGTTCGGCTCGGCATCGGGCACGGATACCGGGGCGCTGGCTTCGGAACAGTTGTTTGACGTATCTGCAGCATTTCGAGCGGACTATCTACCCTATACGCTGGAGCTGGGACGATCGGTTGTAAACCGGTCCGCAAAGAAGGCGATTCTTGGTCTCTACGTTGTCTGGGGCGGACTCGGAGCTCTGGTTCGTGAAATACCGAGTCTTCGTTACTTTTTCGGAAAGTTCACCATGTATTCCTCCTACGAGCAGCAGGCTCGAGATGCCATTATGCGCTTCCTCGATATGTACTGTAGCGACAAAGAGAATCTGATCAGGCCGAAAGCGCATCTGAGCATCGATGCGGTGACACCCACACAGGAATATGCAGGCACCCTTACCGGTACTTCCTGGGATGATGACTACGACCGTCTGCTCGCGTATCTGAAAACACGCGGTGAAACGATTCCACCGCTGGTGGCCTCGTATCTGGGCCTCACGAAGACCATGAAGGCGTTTGGAAGCGCGAAAAATCCCGGATTTGGTGATGTATACGAAACGGCGATCCTTGTTACCATAGACGACATCGGGCCAAAGCAACGGAAACGGTTCATCGATACGTACGAGAGTGTGAACCCCGCTCTGTTTACGACGATCGGCGGATAACTACGATTCCAGGCTGCCCGCTCCTGACGCGACCCGCGACACGACATCCGAGAAGTGCGCAGCTTCATCTACCAGAACTGGTGCGCTCTCAAGTGAATCGGTGAGAGACATAATGTAGGTAACCATGGCGTAGATGGCACCCGCGTTGTATGCCCCTGCGCCCGCGACCAGATACAGCACGACCGCGATGGCAAGCAGCGCGAACACGTCGGCGATCGTCCAGACCCCCGTTTCCAGGTCCTTGAACCGGACGTTCAGGCGGGTCAGCGCGCGCAGGTAGTCCCGCACACGCGTGGCGCCCGTCGCGCGAAGTACCGTAACCTGCGATTCGCGCAGGGTGTTGATTTTGCCGTTCAGGTCAAGCGCGTGCACGCTGAACCACCACTGCAGTAGCCCGATAATCAGAATCAGCGACAGGGCAACGAGCCCGGCTCGTACATCGAACAGGAACAGCATGATGGTGGACCCGGCGATTGTAACGAAAGCGCTCAGCAGCATTGGGACGACATCCGAGAGCGCCTCGCACACCTTCTCTACCATGTTCACGCGCGCCGCGACTTCGCTCGTCGCGTCGGGCGTCCGGTCTCCCTGGAGCACGAGATCTCCGCAGACCCTGCGATAGA
>SKKC01000116.1 GCA_007121695.1 Spirochaetales bacterium
CCGCACCGTCCAGTTTCTGTCCTATCGCGAAGACGACCGAATCGACAGGAATGGTTTTTCGCTCGCTGTCGTCGTACACCGGAGCGAACCGCCCGTCTGCGTCGAAGACCGAAATACAGCGTTTGAGCGTGACTGACTCGACGGCATTCATGTTGTCGGCATTGATGCTGACGACGCCCCAGCCCTGGTGCATGGTGACACCCTCGTCCAGAGCTTCATCGACTTCCCAGTTGTGTGCCGGCATGCAGTCTGTGTTGCACTCGAGGCAGGCAAGGTGCACGACACGATCATCAAGGCGTCGTACCGAACGTGCCGCGTCTATGGCTACGTTCCCCCCGCCAATTACGAGCACCCGGGAACCGAGCTCGTCAAAGCGCTCGGTCATGCTGACGCTCCGAAGCAGGTGTACTGCGTCAAAGACACCAATCGCGTCGTTACCGGGCACCGGTGGCAGTATGCCGGCATGCGCACCAACAGCAACGATAACCGCGTCATAGGTGCTCTTCAGCTCGTCCATGGTGACGTCGGTTCCGACATTCGTGTTCATACGAAACCGGACGCCGAGTGACTTCAGGAGGCTGTACTCGAGCTCGATAATGTCGCGTGGCAGGCGATAGGCCGGTATTCCCACCCGAAGCATTCCTCCGACGACCGGCAGCCGGTCAATGATAGTGACCTGATAGCCTTTCTTGCGAAGGTCGAACGCTGCCTGAGCGCCGGCCGGGCCACTCCCGATAATGGCAACGCTCTCGGACTTCCCGGATTCGATTGCGGTATCCCACTTCGCCGGATCGTCGTATCGGTCCGCGACGAAGCGCTTCAGGGCGGCAATCGACATCGGAGCACCGATTTCGCCTCGTTTACACGAATCCTCGCAGGGGTGGGCGCAAATACGCCCGAGCGTTGCGGGAAGGAAGAGCTTTTCCCGTATCAGCGCGATGGCCTCGGCAAACCGGCCCTCGGCTATGTGGTTCACATATCCTCGAACATCCGTATGCATGGGGCAGGCAGCCTGGCAATACGGGGCTGCGTCGCCCATACACCCGTCGATAAGCTCCTGCATCTGTCTGATGGTTTCTTTCGTCATTGCATTTTTCCTATGTTGTATTATAGATAAAAAAATACTTATTACTGTTTGGGATTTTAATCGTACTCAGCGTCTGCGCTCAAGACAGGAACGGACCGCCCTGAAGACATTTTCTCGATTATTTCGGCAACATGGGGTATGATGCGTGACGTTGCGAATATAAAAATGAGAGACACACCACCGGCAGATCACATACAGCAGAGACTCGACATGCTCGAAGCACGCGTGAAGGATGCCATGCGTGCAATTCGCGACGCGCAGGAGCCCGACTCACGGGCGCCGGTCGAGTCGCTCGTCGCGGGGCAGTCGCTGTTTCAGACGCTTTCAAACGGCGCGGAGCACGATGCGGCAACCATAGCAGACCTCTTGCAGACGGTGTCCGACACGACTCCCGATCTTTTATGTCTGCTCACGCCAGATGGAACCGTCACGTGGGCGAACCAGAGTCTTTCCGATCGCTTAGCGCACCCCGAACAGCGAATCGCAGGCATCCGGTTTTACGATGTGCTCGACGAAGCGTCTTCGCAAAGACTTGAATCGGCGCTTTCGAACCCTGCCGCTCACGACATGCTGTGCCTGCGCATACAGGCTACGAGCGGAGGTACGGTCCGCACGGCGGCCTTCCTGATACCCATGGAAGCCCGGGACGGTCTGTGTGCGCTGATCATGCAGGATCTGTCCCTGAATCGCCTGCTGTTCGAAGAACTTCAGGAGGCCCGTGACAACTACGACGCGCTCTCGGAAACCATTACCGAGGCGATCCTTCGAATTGACGAGCACATGTCCATCGTATTCGCGAACAGCGCGGTACGGGCCACCTTCGGGTTTCAGCCAGCGGAACTGCGAGGGAAGCCGTTTTCACTTCTCTTCCCCGCAACGGTCTATGAACGCAACGAAGCCGACTTCCGGAAGTATTTTTTCGTCGACAACGACGATCGAGAGAGCCTTGGCCTGGCAAACACCATCGAGATTCTCGGAAACCACAAGAATCGTGGTGTTGCCCCCATGGAAATTTCTTTCGGGAACTCCAAGGAGTATCGTGGAAGAACGCTGACCTGTATTATCCGGGATATCACGCAGCGCAAGAACGTCGAACGACGCCTGCGACAACTCGCGTATCATGACCAGCTTACGAGTCTCGGTAACCGGGAACTGTTCGAGCGCGACATGCGCCGGGTTCTCGGGACACCGGCGATTTTCGAGTCAGGAATCGCGGCCCTCATGTTCCTGGACCTCGACGGATTCAAACAGGTCAACGACACGATCGGGCACGATGCCGGCGATCAGCTCCTGATACAGACGGCCAAACGTCTGCGAAAAACGCTCCGCGAGAATGACTCGGTATATCGCTTTGGTGGCGACGAGTTTGTTGTTCTCCTGCCCTTTCTGCACGAAAGGAAAGGAGCTGCCGTTGTAGCGAACAATATTCTCGCAGAGGTCAGGCGCCCGTTCATGCTGGACATTTCGCAGGACGCTCCCGTGAATGCGAGCGTCGGGGTGAGTATCGGGATAGCGGTTCTGCCCGACGACGGCGCGAGCCTCGCAGAGATCACCAAGGCGGCGGATCTCGCCATGTATTCGGCGAAAGAAGCGGGCAAGAACTGCTACGAGTTCTACAACGCAACGCTGAAAAAGCGTGCATCGGACCGGTGGGTCCTCGAACAGGGCATACGACGTGCGCTCGAGCGGCAGGAGTTCACGATGTTTTACCAGCCGCTGGTCAACGGAGCCGGGACAATCATCGGCGCCGAAGCGCTTCTGCGCTGGTTCAGTCCCGAGCACGGGCAGGTGTCCCCCGGGGTGTTCATGCCCATCGCAGAGGAAACAGGTATGGTCGTACCACTCGGCGACTGGGCGATAGATACCGCGTTCCGCGATGCGGCTTCCTGGAACGGGCCTGATGCCACACCGTCAGTGGTTTCGGTGAATCTGTCACCACGCCAGTTCGAGCGTTCCGATCTGCTCGATACCGTCGGGCGTGGTATCCGGAGAAACGGACTCGATCCGGGTCGGATAATTCTCGAGCTGACCGAGAGCTGTATCATGACTGCCCCCGAGCGTTCGATCGCCACCTTGCAGTCGTTGAAAGAACGCTACCCGGGCCTGCGGGTAGCCATCGACGATTTCGGTACCGGGTACTCCTCGTTAAGCTATCTGACGCGTCTTCCCGCCGACATAATCAAGATCGATCTGTCGTTCGTGAGCAACCTGTTTGCCAAAAGTAACGAGAAGATTGTCGGTGCCATCATCAACCTCGGGCATTCCCTGGGTCTTGAGATAATTGCGGAAGGGGTCGAAACCGCCGAGCAGTTTGCCTATTTTTCCGACAAGGGCTGCCTGGCGTTCCAGGGGTATCACTTTCACCGACCCCTGCCGCTGCACGATGTGCGTGCGCTCATGAACCTTGCAGGGTCCTGAGTACCTCTGCTTCGTCGTACTTCCGGAACAGCCACCACCCCGCCGCGAGTCCGACTGCACCAATGACGAGCGTTGCCCGTACGCCGGTCACGGTCGCCGCGTCACCGCCTATGGTCGATACGACAGGAAAAATCAGAAGCGTCACCGCCGTACCGATCTTCTGCATGAGCGTACGCGCGCCGAAAAAAATCGCTGCCTTGTGATTACCCGTCTGCATGCCGTCTGCTTCCGCCACGTCGGCAATGATCGCGTTCGGGAGGATGCCGAA
>SKKC01000027.1 GCA_007121695.1 Spirochaetales bacterium
ACGTGTTCCCGAATGTGATACTGCAAGCCCGTGACGCCGTAATGTCGAATAACGAACCAGAGCTTCAAGGCCCGAAACCGACGACCGAGAGGGATCTGCCAGTCCCGGTAATCAATGACGGATCCCGATTCGCTCGCCGCGTTGCGCAGGTACTCCGGGAGAATGCTCAGGGCCTGAATCAAGGCCGAGCGATCTGACACATAGAAGCAGTCGCAGTCGAAGTTCGTGAACATCCATTTGTGCGGGTTAAAACAGTAACTGTCGACCTCCGACATGCCTTCATGCAGATAGAGATACTCCGGGCAGATTGCGGCGGTTCCAGCCATTGCGGCATCGACATGTACCCAGACCCTGTGCCTGTTCGTGACGGCTGTGATCGATGATACAGGATCAATAGCGTGCGAAGATGTAGAGCCAATGGTTGCACAGAGGAAAAATGGAATAAATCCGGCTGATATGTCGGATTGAATGCGGCTACGAAGATCCTCGGCGTCCATGGCGTACGTACTGTCGGTCGAAACCTTCCGAAGATTCCTCGAAGGAATACCGGCTATTCGAATCGCTTTTTCAACCGACGAATGTGCGTGCTCACTACAGTACGCAACCAGTTTCGACAGGTCCGTTGCACCGGCTTCCTGTGCCCGGTGTCGCGCCGCGATCAGTGCGCACAGACAGGCACTCGATGCGGAATCCTGTATGACCCCGCCGCCACTGCTTCCGGAGCGAAATGCGTCGGGAAGACCAAGCATGTCAACGAGCCAGTCGAGCACGTGCGTTTCAAGCTCCGTACACGCAGGACTTGTCTGCCACAGCATTCCCTGCACACCGAGCCCTGCCGAGAGTAACTCACCGAGGATCGATGGCCCGCTGGTGTTCGCCGGAAAAAAGCCGAAAAAACCGGGAGACTGCCAGTGCGTGAGTCCCGGCAGAATGACCGTACGAACGTCTTCCATGATTGCGTCGAACGACTCGCCTTCGACTGGTGCCTCCGCCGGCAGGGCCGAGCGCACATCTCCGGGATTGTTGCGGCTGAGTACAGGTCTGTCTTCGACGCTGGTGTGATATGCGACGATTTCGTCGATCATGCGGTATCCGGCCTCCCGGAACCGTTCCCACTCCATGTGATGCGACACAGGCGCTCCTTGTCTCTGCGTCAGGTAATCCAGGGCGTCTGCCCAATGTATTCGTTCGCGCGCAGCTCTGTAAGGACGAACTGAGCAACATCGGCGCGTGAAACCCGCCCCGCGACAATATCGAGGCTGGTTCCCGTTCGGGCGTGACCACTCACGTCGCCGTCTATCAGGCCGGCTGGTCGAATAGCAGTCCAGTCGAGCCCGGACTGGCGCAAAAGTGCCTCCTGCTTCTCCTTGTCGAGCATGGTTTTTTTCAGCACCGTCTTCATGAGAAGCCTGAAAAAGCCCGGAACACAGTCCTGGCTGTCGCCGACACCAAGCGACGTTATTGCGATGACACGCTGTACACCGAGCTTTTTCATGACCTGCAGGACAATTTCCGTACCCGAAGAAACGACGAAATCGGGATTGTTCTTCGTGTTTCCGAGCGCAATGACGACCGCATCACAGCCGTTGACGGCTCTGAAAACCGCACCCGGATCGAGTACGTTCCCCTCTACAACCTCTACTCCCGGAATCTCGGGAAGCGCCTGTGCGTTACGAGCGAGTGCCCGTACACCGAACCCGAGATCTCCCGCACGTTCGAGAATCTGCCGCCCTACGCCCCTGGTGCTGCCGAAGAGCGCGATTCTCATCGATCGTCACCGTCACCGGTAATGACGCCGCGCTCCAGTCGCGATGCGAGTTTCTCCACGTTATACTCGGCTACTTCCTCAAGCGTGAGATCAAGCTCGGTACAGATCTGCGTCAGATACCACAGTACGTCTCCGAGCTCTTTCTTGAGAGCGCCCCGATCGTCCGCGGAAATCGTTCCGCCCTTATCGCGAAATATCTTCTTGATTTTCCCCGCAACCTCGCCTGCTTCGTTCGCGAGCCCCATGGTCGGGTACACAATCGGGTGATCCATGGGAATCACGTTCCAGGTATCCCGTGAACGGGACTGATATTGCTCAAAATTCACCGTGTTCACTCCCCGTGCACTATAACCGATCAACTCTTGTAGGCAAGCGCCCGATTCTTCTCGTACCCGAACTTTTCGTCGCGCTTGAACTGCCCGGGCTCTATTTCGACCCCGATTCTGGCACGAAGAATCGACGTAAACACGTCCCTGAATGACTCCAGGCTCGGCAGCGAACCCGTCACTTCACGAACGCTAGTCATGGGTTCGACGACCTTGTCCTTGAGCTCGGGCGTCACGTAGATCACCTTGAAGTAGTCATCCATCTGCAGATTGTCGAGGAAACATACCGAGTTCACAACATACAGATTTTCAATTTCCTGTATGACTATGTTCGCGATCTTCTTTCCGCCGACCCGTACGGCGCCCTGATGCTTGTACCACGCTTCAGATACACCAAGTTCCTTCAGCGTCTCCACAAAGACCTCGCCGAACGCGCGAAACGCCTCGTCGGGCCCTGGAAATGTATCCTTCGAAACGACGGCCTGGACATTTGCCGTACCGTTCGGATCGAGGAACACCAGGGTTCGTTGCCCGGTGACTATGACGTGCTCGAGCGCGGGGCAATCCTCGCGAATTTCGTTGAACAGGTTCGCCGAGTTCGTGAGCGTAATAATCGCCTTCGCTCCGGAGTCATTGAGGATGTGAATGATTTCCCGGCCCTTGTACAGGGTATTAAACGGGACGGCAACGGCGCCGAGTTTCTGAATTCCATAAAAGGAAAACACGAACTCGGGAATGTTCGGAAGCATCATCGCGACCCGATCGCCGGCGGCGATACCGAGCGACTGAAGACCGTTCGCAACCCGGCTTGCCTGCTCATCGACTTCCTTGAAGGAATACGACTTTCCTTCAAAGGTAATCGCCTCGCGCTTCTTCAGCCGTGCGACGGTTTCCTCGAATATCTTTCCCAGCGGATGCACATCGGGATGCTGAACCGGAGAGTTGTCCCCGGGTGCACCGTCTGTCTTTTTCTTGAATAAACCAAAGGGCATGAATAAACCTCGTCTTTATCTGTTATGCGGTCAGTTCTCGGTGATCATTCGGTCGCTTTCGCTCGACTCGCCGCGAAGTTCCTTCCGAAGAACCTTACCCGTCGGACTTTTCGGCAGCTGTTCAATGAACTCGACGTATTTGGGAACCTTGTAACTGCTGAGATTGGCTTCGCAGAACTCGACTATCTCGCGCTCTGTGACACTCACTCCATCTTCCGCGACCACGAAGGCTTTGACTGCTTCCTCGCCTCGTTTATCGGGCACGCCGATAACCGCAGCTTCTGCCACTTTCGGGTGCGTATAGATTACTTCTTCTACTTCCCGCGGCGAAATGTTGTATCCACCGCGAATAATCAGGTCTTTCTTCCGGTCGGTTATGAAGAAAAACCCGTCTTCGTCCCGA
Source organism: Spirochaetales bacterium (assembly GCA_007121695.1). Classification (GTDB taxonomy): domain Bacteria; phylum Spirochaetota; class Spirochaetia; order DSM-27196; family SKKC01; genus SKKC01. The sequence continues at coordinate 3,490 of SKKC01000027.1, forward strand.
TACCCAAGGTCTCCGGTATGCAGCCAGCCATCGATTATGGTCGAAGCAGTCTCTTCCGGCAGATTCCAGTATCCTTTCGTAACGACGTCGCCTTTAATGACAATCTCTCCTTCCTGACCCGGCGGAAGAGGATTCCTGTCGTCATCGAAAACAGCCATTTCCACGGCGGGCGCAGGAGGTCCGATACTCCCGAGCTTGAAATTCTCGCCAAACTCGTTCAGGCACACCGCGCTCGTGGTTTCTGTCAGACCGTATCCTTCGGCAATTTTCGTGTCGAAGG
>SKKC01000284.1 GCA_007121695.1 Spirochaetales bacterium
AGGAATGGGCGCGGCGCGCATTTTCAGCGTGGGAATACTCCGCAGCGGCAAGGCCGGCAGCTGGAAGGAAATGGCAGCCTGGCTCGGCCGAAGATAGCTGGCTCGGCCGACGATAGGCAGAAAACAAGAATAATTATCGTCGCGCGGGGCGCCGGGCCATTGCCGGGTACGAACATATGAATTAGCCTATGTTCGTTGCGCCCGACGTCGGCGCCGAGGAGGATCAGTTAAATATGAGAGTTACTGAGGTTTCAGAAGGCATTTATCGCCTATCGGCGAATGTTCGTAACATTCTGTTTGAGGGCATGTGGCACATTCCGAATGGTGTTGCCATGAACTCCTACATTGTCAAAGGCAGGAAGTGCGCAATTATCGACGGTGTGTGTGACTGGGACGGCGTACCCGAGACGCTGTACGCCCAGCTCGACGAAATGAAGATCAAGATTACGGACATTGACTATGTGATCGTGAATCACATGGAGCCGGATCACTCCGGCTGGCTTCGTACATTCAGGGAAATGCGGGGAGACTTCAAGATTATCTGCAGCGAGAAGGCTCCGCCGCTGCTGGAAGCGTTTTACGGAATTACCGAAAACATTCAAACGGTAAAATCGGGCGACACACTGGACCTTGGAGACGGCAGGGTTCTGGCATTCGAAGACATTCCGAACGTGCACTGGCCCGAAACGATGGCTACCTACGACACGAAGTCCTGCACGCTCTTTCCCTGCGACGCCTTCGGTTCCTTTGGGGCAGTTTCGGACGAGGCGCCGTACGACGATACGCTCACCGAAGAGCATATCGAGTTCTTCGAGCGCGAAATGGAACGCTATTACGCGAACATTGTGGCGGCCTTCTCGAAGCCGACCCAGGACGCGATCAAGAAGCTTGGTGGCATAGAGATCAAGTGCATCGCCCCGGGACACGGCATCGTGTGGCGCAAGGATCCTTCCCGCGTAATCCGGTCCTACATTCGACTGGCATCCTACGCGAAAGGTCCGGCGCGCCCCGAAGTTACCGTTATCTGGGGAAGCATGTACGGCATGACGGAAATGGCCATTAAACCGCTGGTCGACGCGATCGAGGCGGAAGGGGTACCGACACGCGTGCACCGAGTCCCGGAGACAGACATGAGTTTCGTGCTCGACAGCGTCTTCCAGAGCTCGGGAGTCGTTCTCGGCATGCCGACCTACGAGTACAAGATGTTTCCGCCCATGGCCGCAGCAGTCGACGAAATTGCGAAGAAGCGCATTATCAACCGGAAAGCGTTTCGATTCGGATCGTTCGGTTGGTCAGGAGGCGCCCAGCGTGATCTTGAAGAAACAGCGTCCCGGCTGAAAATGCACTGGGACTTTCTGGATCCGGTCGAGTTCAAGGGCAAGCCGACAGAAGAAGACCTGAAGCTGATTCAGCAACGGGGCCGGGAACTCGCCCGACAGGTCAAGGAGTGGGCGCTCACGAAGACCGCCGCGACCTGATTATCTCTCCCTGGGCCGCGATCCGTGGCGGCCCGCTTGCAGTCCGGGCGGATGCCGGTGTAGCGTCCGCCCATGGCTGATACCGGACGATTCCGCACACAGGTGCCCATGCGTTTTTCCGACCTCGACGCGTACGGGCACGTCAACAACGCAGTGTTTTTTACCTACCTCGAAGTTGCCCGCGTGCAGCTCTTTGGAGAGCATTTTACCGGCTCGTTCAGCGGCGACACCGTCTTTCTGGTACGAAGCGCGTCTTGCACGTATCTCAAGCCGATTCCCTTCAGCCCGTCTGTTATAATCGACGTGAGTATTTCCCGACTTCGCGGCGGCAGTGTCGATCTGAGCTATGAACTGAACGATGGTGACGGAACGACCTACGCGACTGCCGCAACAACGCTTGTCAGCGTCGACCCGCAGACGGGACGCCCGGTCCGACTTCCCTCGTGGATACGGGACATGTCGCCCGGGTCGGCCTGAGGTCAGATCCCGCCATTGCGGCGATCGGGTTGCAGCCGACGCATCTCCTGCTGAATCCGCAGGGCATCCGTCGCGAGCCCAAGCTCGTCGTACAGGTCGCGCGCGCGCTCGAGCTGCGCGAGCGCCTGCGCATCGCTCCCACGCGCGCCGAACATGGTTCCGAGAATGCTGTAGGCACGCGCCAGCCGACGCAGACTCTGACTCGCTTCGAGCATGACTATGGCCTGCTGTATCGTGCGTTCCGCTTCCTCGTAGCGCTCAAGCTCCCAGAGCGCGACGGTCAGCTCGGTCGCGGCCATGCCTGTTCCGCTCGCAGACCCGGCCTGTGAAAAGCCGGTAATCGCTTCTTCAAAGGCGAGCACGGACGCCTCGAACTCTTCGACCTGCATAAGCATGAGCGCTGTATTGAAGTACACGTTTGCTGCGTCGAACACGTTGCCGGTCTGCCGGTACCGGTCGGCCGCCCGCTCGTAGTAGAGAATTGCCTGTTGCGGTTCGCTTCGGGCACCCATGTAGTTTCCCCATATCCTGTACACCGTGCCCAGCCCGTCGTCGTCGCCAATGGTCTCGTACAGACTGCTCGCCTGCTCGAGCAGGGAGGGAACTGCCTCAAGTCTGCCGATCTTGAAGTGCATCATGGCGGCGTTGCTCAATACGTCTGCCATGAACTGTTCGCTGACAGGGTATTCTTCGAACCGCGCGATAATTCGGGATGCGGTTTCTATTCCATCAACAAGAACGCCGAGACGGTGCTCGATATTCGCCTGTACCGACATGGCTTCGAGTTCCGCTTCGACATCGCCAGCCTCTGCAAATGCCCGGGCAGCGCGGGCCGCAGACCGGATTCCTGCCCGCAGTTCACCCGTGGCATCCTGCAGCAGCGCCAGACGCCGCAAGGCCCGTCCGGCGTCCTGGAACAAATCCGCCTCGACGGCTTCGTCGGCAGCGACCTCGGCCCACGCCAAAGCCCTGCCCGTATCCCGCCGTTCGATCGCACGCTCCGACAGTTCGAAGGCAATACGGATACGCGTTGGCACATCGGCCTCTCCGAGGACTTCCAGAGCGGCGGGAAAAGACATATCGACCAGTTCGTTAACCGATGGCACGACCGGAACAGCCTGCTGCTCAGCAGGCGTCGCCTCTGTCTGCCCGGAACCGAAGGCCAGTATCGGCCCGATCAGCACCAGCAGGCAGCTCGCAAGGCGACGACGCGTGAAAGACAGTCTCATGGCAGACCTCCGACAAAGAAAAGGGTGAATACGCCAAATAGAACGATGCTTCCCGCGCCTATAAACCCGACGACGTGTTGCCAGGAATGCCCGGTAACGCGTTGCATGAACAGGAGGATTCGTTCACGGAAAAAGATAGTGAGGACGGCGATGCCCGACAAGGCGACGCCGAGGCCCAGCGAAAGAGCGAGAACCGCGACCAGCCCCAGGGATAGAACACCGAACGACACGGAGAACAGCAGTACCGAGGTCGTAATCGGGCAGGGAACGAGCCCGGCGGAGACGATAACGGGCCACAGGGACGCAGGCTTCGCCGTTGATACGTGGTCAAGCATTGATTGACGGTCGTCGAGACCGAGTCGTTTCTCGAGCGATTGTGCGACGCGCTCCTCGCGGGAATGCCTGAAGGCGCGAACTTTCCGGACCAGCAGAAACAGCCCTATGCCGATGATGAGCCAGGAACTGGCCGTCTGCAGACGAGTGCTCGCGTCTCCGATAGCTCGCATGGTGGCAGCCTGTACCGTGAGCAGCACCACGGCGACCACCAGGACCGCCGAAACAACGTGCATAAGCGCGAATGCAAACCCGGCACCGATTCCGTGCAGAATCCGTGCGTCTTCGCTCAGGTAGTACGACACGATAACCGTCTTGCGATGGCCGGGAAGCACTGCATGCGCGACACCGTACACGAAGCTCATGAGCAGTACGATCCACCCGATGGACGAGCGACCGGCACTCGCCTCCGAGAGAAGCTCGGCCAGATTGTTGTTGAGCGCGCGCTGGTATCTGAGCAGCCGTTGCCGCAGCTGCGCATAGCGCGTGCGCAGCCATGACTGGCGGGTTACTCGCGTGTCTTCGACTGTGTCGGGCGTCACTTCATCCCGGGGGGCAACTTCATCCCGGGGGGCCGTTTCCTCCCGGGGGGCAGCTTCCTCCCGGGGCGCCGCCGGGCGGTCTCCGCCAAAGAACGGATTTCCCGTGAGTCCGACTGCCGTCATCAGAAAAACCAGCGTAATGCCCCTTAGTCGGAGACGATACATGCAGATAACCGCTCCTTCAGGTCTTCTCCGTCGAAATTCTTCCCGATAAACAGGACGTACGACCGTGCCGTATCCTTTCTCGTTCGCCTGCGTGCGTCGAATGTCGTGCGCCCCACTGTATGCTGCAGTAAGAACCGGTACCGCCGATAGGCACGGTCCGAAAAACGAACCATGCCTTTGCCTCGAACAACGCCGTCCGGCAGGGTTCGCAACAGTTCTCCGAGTCGATCCGCGTCGAAGGTCCTGTCGCTCGAAAACTCACAGACCGCCACCGCATCGTGATCGTGGTGCAGCCCCTCCTCCCGTACCGGAAGCGGTACACGATCTACCCGGCGATCGAGGCCGATCACCGACAGGTCGACCTCGGCACGGTTCTCGTCGGATGAAAACAGTACGCGAGCGCGTGGTGCGCGATCGCTCAGAACGTGCTCCAGAGCCTGGCGCTCGGCATCCGTAAGGCTCTCGTACCGGTTTACGAGCACGTAGTCGGCGAACTCCAGTTGCGTTGCGATCACGCTATACTCTGAATCGCGCGCAGACAGCTGCGACGCATCAACCAGACAGATAATCGCACCAGGCTCGAGCTTCCGCCGACCAGGGCCCACCATGAGGCTTTGTGCGACTGGAACGGGATCGGACAGCCCGGAGGTCTCCACAAGAATGTGGTCGATTCTGCGTGCGCTTCGCTGCAGCGCCTGCAGCGCGCTGAGCAGGTCGTTTCGGGCCACGCAGCACATGCATCCATTCGACAGCTCGAGTATGTTCCCCGACTGCGCCTGCACGATTTCGCTTTCGAGCGGCACATCGCCAAATTCATTGACGATGACTCCAAAGCGCACATCCGGATACGAGTGTATCAATCTGTTAATGAAGCTGCTCTTACCCGAGCCGAGAAAGCCGGTAAGTATGGTAACCGAAGTCACAGCTGACGAACCTTCGAACGTGCCGCAATGTTCAGCAGCAGACCTATCCCTATCATGGCAGACCAGAGCGATGAACCTCCGAAGCTCATGAGCTTTAGCGGAATCCCGGTAATCGGCATAATGCCGATAGTCATGCCAACGTTCACGAAAAACTGAAAGGCGAAGAGCGTTACGACACCGGTGGCGACGAGCCCCGAAAAGGTATCACGCGCCTGCATCGCGATAACCAGACCCCGGAACAGCAGGAACCCGTAGAGCGCGAATACGAGCAGCACGCCGACAAATCCGAGTTCTTCGGCAAGTATGGAAAAAATGAAGTCGGTGCTCTGCTGCGGGAGATACTGCAGCTGGCTTTGCGTCCCCTGCAACCAGCCCTTCCCGGCGAGACCACCGGATCCGACCGCAGTCAGACTCTGTATGGTGTGCCATCCAGCCCCGCGCGGGTCGATCTCGGGATTCAGAAACACGATAAGCCGCATTACCTGAAACGGGCGAAGGGCGCGCTGTATAATCATGGCGCCCATGAGTGAGGATGCAGAGACGCCCGACCCGTAACTGATCCAGCGGAACCACTGCCTGCCAGTCGCAGACCGTGCCGCCCAGGAGAGAAGCGTGATCCCGAGGAACACGAGTATCATCAGAAACATCAGGCCGGGCTCACCAAACACCGAGAGGAATGCCGAGTTTCCATCCACCAGATGCTGATTGACTGCCGGCAGCACGGCGATAACGATGGTGAGTACCCCTGTGAGACCAAAGAACATGAGATGACTCAGGGACGCACCTGCAACGAGCGCCATGGCAAACACGACCGGAATAAGCGCAAGTGCAGTCCCGAGGTCGGGCTGCACAAGAATGAGCCCTGCTGGCACGGCCGCAATTGCGAGCAGAATCATGAACCGCCCGAGTTTGTGAAGACTGCCGAAGGAACTGTCCATGACTTTCGCCAGCACGAGAATCAGGACAATCTTCACGAACTCCGATGGCTGTATACCGAGATTCCCGATTCCTATCCACCGCCGGGCCCCGTTGACGACACGTCCGAACAGAAGCGTCAGGACAAGCAGTAGAATGATGATCCCATAGGCGACGAAGGCGTATCTCTTGTACAGGCCCATGTCGAAAACGGCGGTGAACACCATTAAGGCTCCGCCGAGCACCGCCCACAGGATCTGTCGGGTGTGCTCCGCAGATCGAAACGATGCGGTAGATGCCCGGTTGCTCGAATAGATAAACAGGACACCCAGGGCGATCAGTGCGACCGTGACGAAAAGCAGAGGGAAATCAACACGTCCGGGACGTTGCAGGGTCAGCATGCGCGGAGTGTATCACGATTTTCTACAGACCGGGAACATCCGCGGGTTTCGAGGCGCCCTGCAGGGCCTCGGTAAACCCAGGACTCCGGATTGCCCGCGCGATCCGCGCGAGTATCTGCAGATGTTCCTCCGGCGGCAGATCAACGGGATTCAGAAGCACAATGACGGTGTGAACCGGTTCGGTAAGACCCGTTAGTTGCAGACGTGTGTCCAGTGACCCGAGCATAACGACGGTCGAAGAAACCGACGGCACATGTGCGTGCAGGAGCACGACCCCCTCGGTCAGTTCAACCGCCTCGTCCCGTGAATACCGGATCAGCAACTCGGTAAGATAGGCGCGCGTTGAACGGTTCTCCCATTTCACCGTCTCCACGAGACGCGAAATCACGCGATCGACGCTCTTTTCCCGCATTCCGAGCAGCGTCCGGTCTGCCGTAAACGGTGACAGAGCGACCGTCTGCGATGTGTTGGCGTTTCCCGACGTGGACGTCTCGACGCCCGGCAGAATGAAACTGACTGTGTGATCGACAAAGCGTGCCGTAAAGTCCCTGGGAATGCGGTTCAGACTCGGCTGCCACGCCACCTCACCGGGCCGGGCCGATACCAGTACAATCCAGTCTCCGTCGCGCACGCGCGCATCGAATCCCTGCACGAGCGCCTTCCAGGACGCGTACGCCTCGGTGGAGAGCTCTGTCCCGTCCTTGCCCGCGGCAAACAGATTTCCGCAGCGCACCAGCATGTCAGACGATGCGTGCACAACCACGGAAACCGACGCGGCAGACGCAAGGCGCCGCACCATCGAGATAGCCAGGTCAAACCCTGGTTCGCGGTCTGCGAGGGGGGGTAATAGCAACTGCATGCGTTTCGCCGAGGCGATGGAAGACGCAACCCGCGTCACCATGAGCGTGCGGTTCGTGCGTTCGACCACTTCGTCGAGCACCTTGCCGAACATGCGCGAACGGCTGCTGCTCGCACCGTCCCAGGCGGCAAGTATCAGCGGGACCCTGTTTTCGCGCGCGGTACGGACGATGCCTGCCCCTACGTTCAGATCGACGTTCGTGAGCGGTGTGACAGGGATGCCTGCTGTCATTGCCCGCACAACAGTATGCGCGAGCAGCCGCTCCCCGGCAGCAACGCCGGACTCCACGTCCGCTCCCTCTTCGGTAATCGACAGCGGATAGACCGGTTCCCCCGTGCCGCTCTGGCGCAGCAGCATGGCCAGATCCAGCAGATGCCGCGCGTCCTCGCGCCGGCTGATAGGCATGAGTATGCGCTGGGGAAGACTCGCGAGTGAGTGGGGCCGGGCTGCCTCCTCCCTGGCCAGATTCCGTCCGGCTCGATCGGTAACAATTGGCCCGACGAAACAGGTAACCGCGATCATCATGATGGTACCGGTAACGACGGCATCTCCGAACAGACCTATATTGTATCCGACAAGCACTGCAGCGAGTGTGGCTGCAGCCTGATTCACGCTCAGGCCGTAGATCAGTGTGCGCTCGGTCCGTGTATAACCCAGGATTTTTCCGGCGAAGAGGGCTGCGAACAGTTTCGACAGGAGGGCCACGAGAATCATGCCGATGGCGACAGCCCAGGTAAACAGATCAGAGAACAGCAGTCGCACATCGACAAGCATGCCAACGCTCAGAAGGAAGAACGGAATAAATATCGCGTCACCGGTAAAGTGAATACGCGTCATGAGAACGCTGCGCTCCGGAATAAGCGCGTTCAGACACAGACCAATGAGGAACGCACCAATGATCGGCTCGAGGCCGGCGACGTGGGCGAGATACCCGGCAATGAATACCATGGCCAGAACGAACACGAGCTCGAGGTTTTCATCTCCCTTGGGCTTGCTCAGAAACCAGCGTCCCAGGCGCGGTGCCAGCAGCAGTACCGCGACAACGTAGACCGTCATTGCCAGAAACAGGCGAAACCAGAACACGGGCGACAGATCGCCTCCGGCAGTCGCGGCGACAATCGCAAGCACGAGCAGGGCGAGCGTGTCGGTAATGATCGTACCGCCAATCGCGGTGGTAACAGGCGGTGACTTGGCGAGACCGAGTTTCGTGACCGCGGGAAACGTAACGAGGGTGTGGCTTGAAAACATGCTCGCGAGCAGTACCGCAACTGCGAAGCTCATTGCGTAGGCCCACATGCCAAGCACCGTCCCCAGTACCAGCGGAATCGCGAATGTCGTGAGTCCGAACACGATGGAATGGCTCATGTTTCGACGGACCTGGAAAAGATCGATCTCGAGCCCGGCCAGGAACATGATGAACTGCAGGCCTACCATGCCCAGGAGTTCCATGCTCTCGCCGCGCGCGAGAACGCCGAGTCCGTAGGGTCCGAACACGATGCCCGCAGCAATAAGCCCCACGATTTCCGGAAGGCGGATCTTGCGTGCCGCAAGCGGGGCAAGGAGAATGAGAGCCATAATGAACCCGAACACCAGAACCGGGTCTTCGACTGGGAGTGTCAGGCCTAAATTCTGTAGATACTGCTGCATGCAGCCATTGTAGTGCTAAATGAGCGGAGTGTGGCAAGCGTCCAGACGCCGCCGCAGGGCCTCAACATCGTAATTTTTACCGATAAACACGAGCGCGCTCTGGCGCTTTTCGCCGGGTTTCCACGGCACCGAGTACAGATCCTTCCGGGCACCCGTATACTGCAGAATGTACTTCGCGTCGTCAGACTCTTCGTCTGCGAGGTCGAGAAACCCCTTGGCACGCACGACTCCGTCCGGCATGTGTTGAAAGACCTTGCCGAAGTGCGCCGCATAGAGCGGTTTGTCGCTGCGAAAGAAGAGCGTGTCCACGCGTTCATGCGCATGGTGATACCCGCCGCCGGTCTGCGGTTCGTGGTCGTGGTGGTGGTGTCCGTCATGGTTATGGTCGTGGTCGTGGTCCACGACCTGCAGATCCCTGATATCCGCATGGTCACCGGTGAACGTGTCTATGACAACATCCGGATCGAGCGCTTCGTCCACCGTGTAGACGCGAGCTTCGGTATCGATGCCTGAGAGAAACGATCGGGCGGCGGCGATCGTCTCTGAATCCGCGGCGTCGGTTTTTGTCAGCACGACAAAGTCTGCGTACTCAAGCTGCACGTGGGAGACGCCGTATTCGCTGAAGTGTCGCTCGTACTGCGTTACGTCAAAGAGACAGACGATCGCGTCGAAGCGTATCTGCCCGTTCAGATCCGCATTGAGGAAGGTGTTCGCGATCGGAACGGGATCGGAGAGGCCGGATGCTTCCAGAATGATGTGATCTATGTCGGGCTGCTGTCGGATAAGCCTGTCGACCGTGGACAACAGGTCTCCGCGAATAACGCAACACATGCACCCGTTGGAAAGTTCTATAATGCGATCGTCGGAAGCCTGCACGATATTGCTCTCGAGCTGTACGTCACCGAACTCGTTCACAATAAGACCGAAGTTCCGCTCGGGAAAGTGCTCTGTCACACGGTTAATGAACGTACTTTTCCCCGCCCCGAGAAAACCGGTAACGAGGGTAATAGGTATTCGCTTCACTGAGCACCCGTTGCGTCGCACACAAGATAGGTTTCGTTACAGTCGTCGCACGCGACTACGCGATGACGCTCGGCGAACTCCTGCCAGTGTTTCATCTGGTTCGGCGTCAGAGTTCCGGATCCATGACACACAGGACATTCGTTCTTGAGAGCACTCAGGAGCGCGTCGCGTATAAACTGACTGCGATTCGGAATGTGCTTGAGCTCGCTGGCAAGTGCTTCGTCTACCTTGAAGGTGATAATTTCTTCTTTGCGTTTACCGACCACGCTATTCCTCCTGCGGTGTTACATTGTCTTACCGGTCGGGACGAAAGGTCAATCCCCCGCGCAACCGACAACCTCTCTGCCCGGTGTTGGCACTGCGAGGTCCGGGCTACCCGCTACCGCGATCCGGTATTTTTCGACGAAGCCGCAGGGACGATAGGTCATTTTCGCCTGCCGTATCCCCGGCTCGCCCAGATCCTGCTCCCGGTTCACGACCTCGTACCGTCGGGCAACCTGCTCCGCGAAGGCTTTGTTTACAAACTGGTATACCCCGCGATATCCGGCAACCGCCTTTTCGACATGGACAACGTACATGAAATCGGCCACCAGCGGCTCCCCGAGCGCGCACGCGACCGGTGAGTTGTCCACGTAGACCACCATACCGGAAAGGCCGAGAGCAGCAAAGTGAGCAATGGCTTCGCGTGACTCGCGGTAGTCTCCGTCCTCGTCGCGTTCCTCCCTCCATGCGTCGAGCACTGCGAGCGCATCCGGCATGGTCTGCTCGTCCAGCGGCCGCACTTCATGCGAATACTGCTTCAGAAACCCGTTCACGTGGTTCCGTTTCTTGTGCAGCTTCTTGCCGGGCAGCTCGGCAAGGTCCGCTGCACGATAGAGATAATCGAAATTATCGCGGTCTGCGACCGAGTCGAACCCCGATCGTTTCAGGACTTCTCCGTGGGTCTGCATATCGGACTCCGACGCATTCTTGAGATAATCATGAGCCTCCATAAGCTCCGAAAATTCCTGCGATGACTCGGGGAACCCGCAGGGGAGAGAGAAGAATCTTCTTCCCTTGTGCACACCGCTGACGACCAGTCGACCGCACCGCGTCCGGGCGATTCTGTAATCGTAGTGATGCCTGAAAAGATAGAGCTCTGCAAACGTAAACTCGGAAATGCCGTGCGTGGTTTCACCGAGAATTCGTCTGAGATCACACGATACGTCAAGCGAGAGATCAATTGTCTGAGGAAATACAGGTATATCCATGCCCGAAAGATACTCATTCACGAGCAACCTTGTCTGCAGACGAGAAGAGTTATATCCTAGAGGACGTACCTGGAGGGTAACTATGAGCATTACACAATTACTGAAAGATAGTTTTCGCATCGCCAAAGAAAATCCCCTGATTTTTGTCCCCCTACTCGCGGCAAGCGTTATCGGAATCCTGCTGTCGCTGATTTTCGTGGGCACGGCGCTGCCATTTGCAGCGATAGCCGCGTCTGATCCCGGCCAGATCGGGACTGCCGAAGCCTTGACCGGTATCGGCGCCGCCATCGGAGCGACCTTCGTTGTGTCGCTGATCAGCGGCATTATCGGCCTCTTTGCTCACGCAATGACCGTCGCCATGGCGGATCAGGCGCTGAAGGGGAATCCGACCGATCTGAAGGACGCCCTGATTCGCACGAGAGTCCGCATTATTCCGGTGGCCATTGCTGTGCTACTCGTCAGCGTGCTCGTCGGCATTGGCTCGATTCTGCTTGTGCTGCCGGGACTGATCCTGGGCTTTTTCCTTATTTTCACGATCGTGTCCGTTATGACCGACCACACCAACGCCTTTCAGGCGATTCAGAGAAGCATGAAGACCGTCGCCGGACATATTCTGCCCGTGCTTATTTTCTTTCTGGTGGTCCTTGGACTCGGGCTTGTTACTGGTATCGTCGGCGGGTTCGTCGGTGTCATTCCGGTGCTCGGCGTATTCCTGACCATGATCGTCGGAGGCGCGTATACCGGGTTTGTCACAATACTTCTGGTAAGCCTGTATCAGACGCTGTCTGATCACGCCGGAGGTTCAGTGGATGCCGAACTGTAGACACGACGGCTGCCGAAACCGGCGGTCGAATACAGCAGGAGCGCGGTCCAGATAAGCCCGAAGGTCACCGCCTGGACTTGGGTAAAGGGCTCGCCGAACACGAAGACGCCCAGAACGAGCATGAGGGTCGGTGCAATGTACTGCAGAAACCCGACCCGCGATAAGGGTATTCGTGAAGCGCCCTCCGCGAAGAGATACAGCGGAAGGGCGGTCACGAGTCCCGCCCCGACCAGCAGGATCGCCGCCCCCGGAGCGGCCGCGTCGGCGGCGAACGCCCACGTGCCTGCGACCCCGCGCCCGGCAATAATGAGCATGCCAACCGGTACAAGGAACGAAGTTTCCGCAGCAAGAGCGTTCAGCGGGGCTGGTGGAAGCTGCTTCTTGAGAAGTCCATACAATCCGAAGGTTCCGGCGAGCACGAGTGCGACCCACGGCACAATGCCCTGTGCCAGAATGGTAAAGAGCACCGCAGCAGCCGCGATCGCGACTGCGAGGCGCTGTCGTGTATTCAGCGACTCGCGCAGGATGACCGTACCGAAGAGCACCGACACGAGCGGGTTAATAAAGTAACCCATACTCGCGTCGAGCACCCGGCCCGAGTTCACGGCAAAAATATAAACGAACCAGTTTACTCCCAGCAGAAGACCTGAGAGGATCAGGCGCGGACGGAGATAGGCATCGCGAAGAAACGTCGTGACCCGGAACTGTCGCACACCTATGAGCAGCGCCGAAACGGTAATGCTGGTCCACAGCAACCGGTGTGCCAGGATCTCGACCGCTGCTACATGAGACAGCAGGTTCCAGTATAGCGGAAGCAGGCCCCAGATAATGAACGCGCCAGCAGCAAAGGCCGTACCGGCACGTCCGGACATGTGTTTCATGCCGAGGCGGGCAGCACCCGGTTCAGGACGATTCCCGCAACCGCAGCCAGCACCATGGCGCTGAGTTCGAATCCTTCGAACACTTCAATCGCAACGCCACCCACGCCAATAATCAGCACCGCACTCACGATAATCAGGTTGCGCGGAGCAAGCAGGTTAACCCGGTTTTCAATAAGCGTCCGGATACCGACCGCAGCGATCATTCCGTACAGCAGTATTGATACGCCGCCAATAACGGGTCCGGGAATGGAAAGAATGAGTCCTTCAACCTTGGGAATGAATGCCATAACAACGGCCCAGACAGCACCCATGCTTACCACAAACGTGCTGTAGATGCCGGTAATCGCGAGCACTCCGATATTTTCACCGTAGGTCGTCAGACTTGGCCCTCCAAGAA
>SKKC01000172.1 GCA_007121695.1 Spirochaetales bacterium
AGACAATGAAAGGCGGCACACCATCTTTCCCCCGCAGCTCAGATAAAACCGCAAACCCGTCCTTTTTGGGCATCATCAGATCCAGGAATACCAGATCGTATTCGAGCCCCTTCGGATCCGCGACAAAATCCGCCCCGTCGTCGTAGGTCGACACTGTTACCTGTGTATCTTCAAAGACGGTTTTTATCAGTTCCTGAATTACCATGTCGTCGTCGACGACGGCGACCCGGGCGGTACCGGAAATATCCGGAACGGGCGATTCATCTGCAGCCACCGTGTTTTCACCGCCAAAACGAAGGTTAATCGACTCTTCGCGCTGGCTTTTCGGAGCGCTTGCGTTCAAAAACTCCTTTTGTACGGTGTTGCTTTCCTTGTCAACGTAGCTCCCGGCTTTCCTGCCAAGCAGACCATCCATGGCTTTTTCGAGCGTATCGGTAACCTCGATACCACTGTACTCTTTGCGCTGTTCAACAAATACCCGGACTTTGCTGTTCGCGGTGAGTATCTTCAGCAGCTTGGTTTTGACGCCAGTCCGATCGAGTATCGTATTCAGAAGCATCGCGAGCTTGCCCGTGTCTTCGTCCGCGATGTCTATACTGCTCATCATGACCAGAACCTTCGGATTCGCGACGCGGTACAGATCAAGCAGTTCCTGTATCTTGTACTTTAGAAGACCGATCTTATCGCTGTTCAGGCCCTGAGCCACTTCGATAAACAGGATCTGATCATTAAAATGTGCTTCAATAATACAGGGAGTGGTGTCGACCTTTACCTCGACGCCGAGGATATCGCTGACACTCGCAAGTAGTTGATCGAGTTTGATTGGCTTCGTAAAAAACTTCTTTACGTTATAGGGTGCAATCTGAACGATGTTATCACGTTCGATCCGATTACTGGCCATGATCACCGGCACGTTCTTTGCGTTCGGGTCGGCATTCTTTTTCTGTAGAACTTCGAGTGCGCTTGCACGCGACAGATAAAAATCCATAATAACCAGGTCCGGCACCTGATTACGCAGTTTTACCGTTCCGTCGAGGCCATTGACCGCGACGCTAACGTCAAACCCGTACTGCTCCAGTTTCGTCTGCAGGAAATCCCGAAACAGCTGAGACTCATCGATAACCAGTATTTTTTTCATATAGTACCTCGCAGGTGCCGAGCTCTTCCATTTATACCCGCAGGTCAACTCCAACGCAAGGCATGGAAAGAGGAATTGACGCTGCGATGCATGCACTCGTAGTATCATCAGCATATGAACGATCAGTCTCGTCTCGCAAGGTCTCAAAGGCGTCCCGGACTTCTGGTGGTCGCCTTTTTTCTGTTTGTTCTCCCGAATCTTCACGCCGAGGTGGCTGTCAGGGTCGGTCCGTTGATCTGGGGCGCACAGGTGCGTATCGAAACGGATATATCTCCGGACGATTATCCGCGCGTTCTGGGAGGGAGCCTCGGAGCCGCCTTCGGGAGTACCCCGTATCTTCGCGGCACAGACGGGACCCCGTTTCGGGCAGGAGAACTCTCCGGTGGCGACATACAAACGGCTAGCACAAGCACCTTTCTTGGCTGGAACGCAGACATATCGCAGGCAATTCTGCTCAATCGACGCAACGAGCCAGTCGTTTCCGTATTCGCCGGCTACTGGGGACGCCTCGATAATCGTTTTGACGAACAATCCGAGACCACTCTCTTCATGGCCGACCCCGAACCCGATGACGTTCGGGGACAGTTACTGAACAGTCTCCGTGCGGGACTGCAACTTGGTCGCGTTCGTTCAGTCGACGACACCCCCGTACTCGAAGGCCTTGATGCCGAGTTAACCTTCGAGTGGGCACCGGAACAGTTCCTGAACACGGTTTTCGGCAATGCTGACTTCACTCGCGTAAGCGCTCGCGCGCGCGGCTTCGTGCCTGTGCGGAGCGGAGGTGGCAGGCACGAGACGCGTCAGACGGGCGTCTACGCGGGTGCCCACGTCATCGGGGACTACACTCGGGGATCTGCCGTACCCATTCTGGTTCGTAGTTCCTTTGGCGGACGATTCGGACGTTCCGGGCTTGCAGGTACCGTCCGCGGGTACGAGTCCGGCCGTTTCGACTCGGTCGCGAAGGCAGCAGCTGGCGCGGAACTGAGGATAGTCGGGCCACAGCTCGGAGGAGCAGCCTTCATGCCGGGGCTCGTTCTTTTCACGGACGCGGGCTACTACTCCGGATTCGAGGGAGCTGATTCTCCCTCAGACGGAGAGTCCGGTTGGATCGCTTCGAGCGGTCTTGGTGCCTCCGTGACCATGTTCAATGCGGTAACTCTTGTCTTCTATTCCAGCTACGTTCTGGCAGATGAACTATTGACTGGCGGCAGACTTAATCCGCTTTCGGTCGGATTCGGGTACCATTTTTAAAGGAATAGTTCATGTCCAGCGACATACACGCTTATTTCACCGAACCTGGCCATCTGAAAGAGCCAAAGAACTGTCTTGCCCTGTCGGAAGGGCAACGAGTCGGTATGGATCAGATTCGTGCAGCAGCAGACAGCATGATTCGCAGCATCTCGGGATGGAGAGGCTGCATGTCGGTAGACGGCCGGAAAGAATCCAGGGATACCCGACTGAATCCGGCATTCGCTATTCTTGCCACGGCCGCTGCGCTCTCATTTGTACGACTCTTGAGGAGTACCGGAAAACCGGAGAGGATACTGCTTGCATGCGACACCCGGGCAACCGGGCCTGCGATCGTCGACACCCTGCTCCGCTCGTACACATATCTGGGTATACAGGTCGATCTCGCTGGTGTTGTATCCGCACCGGAAGCAGCCGCGGCGGTTGCTTCCGATTCCCGCATCGGCGGGCTTTGTTACGTGACGGCAAGTCATAATCCACAGGGCTATAACGGCTTCAAGTTCATAAACGAGCTGGGTCTGGTCCTGGGCGCCGCAGATGCTGCCGAGCTGAACTCGGTTTTCGAGTCGACCATTGGTCGTTGGGATGCATTTGAGAAACTTCGCCGAATAGTGCTCCATGCCGATGTACGCACGGTCAGCGCCGCGTATGCAGACCAGAGCTCCGTGAGACGGCGCTGCCGCGACGCGTACGTGACGCTTCTGAAAGAACGGCTCTCACGTCCGTGGACATTCCATGAGATTCAGTCGCACACAGATCCGGTTTCCGTTTTCGCCGACATGAACGGGAGCGCGCGCAGTCTCGGTCCCGACGATAGTTTTCTTTCCTCATGGGGCATGGACTTTCGTTCAATCAACGACAATGCCGGAGAGATAGTCCACTCCATTGAACCAGAGGGCGAAGCCCTCAATGAATGCCGGTCCAGGATGGGTTCGGCATTGATTGGGTACGTTCCCGACAACGATGGAGATCGCGGTAATCTGGTTCTGAATCCGGGTGACGGCACCCCGTTTTCGCTCTCGGGACAGGACGTATTCGCCTTGTCTGTTGTGGCCGAACTCGCCATGGATTCAGCACGTGCATTTCGGGAAACACACGAAGCAAAACGGGCTGTTGTGGTGAACGGACCTACGTCTCTTCGAATCAATCGCATTGCCCGCGCGTTTGGTGCCGACGTTTTTCGCGCGGAAGTCGGCGAAGCAAACGTTATTGAACGGGCACGACTGCTTCGGGAACAGGGCTACGTTGTCCCGATTACCGGAGAGGGCTCGAACGGAGGTAACATTACGCATCCCGGCACGATACGCGATCCGCTCTCGACGGTATGCTCGATTCTCCGCCTTAT
>SKKC01000305.1 GCA_007121695.1 Spirochaetales bacterium
CGACAACCACGCCGTCCCGTCTACCATAAGCCCTTCTTCGCTCGGCGCGCCGGGCTCCGGTAAACGCACCCGCTCGGCCGCCGGAAGGCTCAGGACCTGCGCGTGCAGTGCCGCACCGGCAAAAAACAGAAGAACACAGAAAAGCAGCGTTGAATACAGTTGGATCTTCGTTTTCATAACCGAATTATAGCATTTTTCGCCGCAGCCCGGCTTGAAACCTTGCGCTGCCTTTTAAACAGGGTTAATATCAACAGTAATTCGTAAGCAAAACGAAAATGAAAAAGCAGTTAAGCGAAAGAGAACAGCAAATTCTTGAGATTCTTGCGGAACACGAGTCGGCAGGCGTCGGCGAGCTCTCCGAGCAGCTCGGCGTGTCGCTTGTGACAGTGCGAACCGCGCTGTCTGCGCTCGAAGACAAGGGCTACCTCGTTCGTACCTGGGGCGGGGCCTCGGCGGCGGTTCACCCCCGCATCCTCGACCGTAAACTCAGCATGGGAGACGAGAAAAAACGCATTGCCCGTGCTGCTGCCGACCTTGTCGAAGACGGCGATACCATAATGGTGGAAGCGGGAACAACCACAGCTCTGGTGGTTTCCTTCCTTGCCGGCAGGCGCGACGTCACGGTGGTCAGCAACTCGACGCTCGTCCTGCCGTATGCCCGGTCGAATCCCGGCATTACGCTGACAACGACAGGAGGCGTGTTTCGTCCGGAAACCGAGTCATTCGTGGGGCCGATCGCCAGAGAGCAGCTGACGCAGTTTCATGTTCGACGTGCATTCATTGGCACGGACGGTTTTTCGCTTTCCGGAGGAATATCGACCCACCTGGTCGAGGGCGCGGAGATTGTCCGCACCATGGCGCAGTGCGCAGACGAGGTGGTGCTCGTCGCCGACAGTTCGAAGTACGGAAATACCGGGTTCGTACGGGTACTCCCGGTTTCCGCGATAGACAGAATTATCACAGATGGCGGGATTGACGCTGCCCTGACCAGTGAGGACCGCGAACTCATGGCAGCAGGTCACCCGAGCATGCAACGAGTATAAGAGGTATGTGCTATGGCAACTGAAGTGTTAATGCCGCGACAGGGGCAGTCAGTGGAAAGCTGCATAATCGTCGGCTGGAAAAAACAGGTCGG
Source organism: Spirochaetales bacterium (assembly GCA_007121695.1). Classification (GTDB taxonomy): domain Bacteria; phylum Spirochaetota; class Spirochaetia; order DSM-27196; family SKKC01; genus SKKC01. The sequence goes on from SKKC01000305.1 coordinate 1,136, forward strand.
AGACAGCGTGCAGGAGGGTGACATCCTCTGCGAGGTCGAGACCGACAAGGCGACGTTCGAGGTGGAGTCTCCAGCGACCGGAACCCTGATCGCTGTTTTGTATGATGATGGTGATGAAGTTCCCGTCCTTGACCAGATTGCCTTCGTGGGAGAGGCGGGCGAAACGCCGCCGGTATCCGGCGGGGGTGCAGGCTCTGCAGAGGCTGCAGGCGCTGAAGCAGGCGCGACCGGCTCTGCAGAGGCTGCAGACACGGGTGCGGTGGCAAGCTCCGGGCAGGCCGCGGCCAACAGCTCCGCCGGAGGCGAGCCGGCCGCTGGCGGTGGTGCGGCGGCAGAGGCCGCTGCCGCGGGACAGCCCCCGCAGGCGGGGAGCCGGGCGACCGGTGACGTATTCATTTCGCCCCGCGCACGCGATCGTGCAGAACGCGCGGGCGTGCCGTGGCAGACGCTTTCGGGCACAGGGCCTGGTGGCCGCGTCATAGAGCGCGATATCGAGGCCGCGATTGCCGCGGGGAACGTGGCAACGCGCGAGGCTGCCGGGCAACTCGCCACCGGCGAAGCCGCAGCGGCGGGAATCGGGGCGCCGGGCAGCGGTGCCGGCGGCCGTCTCACAACGGGTGACCTCGCCGCTGGCGAGACAGCCGCCGCAGCCGGAGCAGGCGCAGCGTCCTCCGCAACGACAGCCGGAGCGTCCGGCACTGCTGCTGCAGGCGGTGTACCAGCACCCGCTCCCGGAATGGAGCGCGATCGCGGGACGACAGAGACTCCGCTGACCGGCATACGGAAGAAGATTGCTTCGCGCATGCTCGAAAGCGTGCAGACGACCGCGCAGCTGACGCTTCACGCCTCGGGCGACGCGCGTGCGCTGCTCGCCTACAGGGCCAGGCTCAAGGCGGCAGGAGCACCGTACGACGGCATAAGCCTGAACGACATGGTGCTTTTTGCCGTGTCCCGGCTTCTGCCGAAACATCCCGTACTGAACGCGACCTTCGAGTCCGGAACCATACGAACCCACGGAGCGGTGCATCCGGGAATGGCGGTCGATACCGACCGTGGCCTCATGGTGCCCGTCATTCGCGACGCGGACATCAGACCGCTTGCGTCCATTTCTGCGGAAGCACGGCGGCTCGCTGCCGCGTGCAGGGGTGGCGCCATTACCCCCGACGAGATGAACGGGGGGACGTTTACCATTACAAACCTTGGCGCTATGGGAATAGAAGTGTTTACGCCTGTTCTCAATCCGCCGCAGGTCGCGATTCTCGGCGTCTGTTCGATCGCGGCGAAGCCGGTCATACAGAAAGACGGAAGCGTCGAGCACATTCCGTCCATGGGATTTTCTCTGACCATAGACCACCAGGTAGTCGACGGCGCGCCGGCGTCGCGCTTCCTGAAAGACCTGTGCGATTCCATCGCACGCTTTGATCTGCTGCTCGCCGATGCGAACCTCACGGGAGGTGAGCTATGAGCGTGCGCGATCTGATCGTTATCGGGAGTGGCCCGGGAGGGTACCGGGCAGCAGAGCTTGCCGCCGAGCATGGTAAGTCAGTTACGCTTTTTGAGGAGCGGCATATCGGTGGCGTGTGCCTGAACGTCGGCTGCATTCCGACCAAGACGCTTCTGAACGCGGCGAAGACCTACAAGGCGGCGTCGCACGGAGCGACGTTCGGGGTCAACGCGGAATCGGTTACCTTCGACATGGCGCAGGCAGTTACCTACAAGAACGAAGTTGTCGGCAAGCTCACCAGGGGCGTTGGCGGTGAATTGAAGCGAGTCGGGGTCGAGGTCATAGAAGGCCGGGCGCGCCTTGTGTCGCGTAATACCGTGGAGTGTAACGGTACTCGCTACGAAGCCCGGAATATCATCATCGCCACCGGAAGCTCTTCGACCATGCCGCCCATACCTGGCCTTGCCGACTCCGAAGTGAAAACGAGTACGGAAATGCTCGACCTGACCACGGCGCCGAAACGCGTGGGCGTTATTGGCGGGGGGTACATAGGCATGGAGTTCGCCTCGTTCTTCTCGACAATCGGGTCCGAGGTGACCGTCATCGAGATGTTCGACGAGATCATTCCGTTCATGGACGCGAAGATCGCGAAGCAGCTTCGATCGCACCTCAAGTCGGTGAACTTCAAGCTGGGCTGCAAGGTAGAACGGGTGGAAGGAAAGACCGTGCACTACACCGAGAAGGGAGAAACCGTTTCAGACACCTTCGACGAGGTACTCATTTCGGTCGGTCGTACGCCGAACACAAAAGACGTTGGCCTCGAGGCTGCCGGAGTCGAAGTCGTCCGGGGAGCGGTCAAAGTCGACGACCGAATGAAGACGAATCAGCCCGGTGTGTACGCGATCGGTGACGTTACCGGCAGGTCTCTGCTTGCCCACAGCGCGTACCGCATGGCGGCAGTTGCGGTTGACACCATGTTTGGTGCAGGGCTGCAGCGATTCCGCTCGCACGCAATTCCGTGGGTGGTGTTCACCCTGCCAGAGGTCGCTGGCTGCGGTCTGACCGAGGCGCAGGCAAAAGACGCCGGCTACAACGTTGCAAGCGCACAGTTGCCAGCGAGCATAAACGGCCGTTTCCTTGCAGAGC
>SKKC01000311.1 GCA_007121695.1 Spirochaetales bacterium
CGGGTATTATCCAACGCACAGGGTAACGGGCGTCCCCGAACCATACCTGAAGAAGTACTTCCTCCAGAAGGACGGCGGGTATCAGATTCACCCCGACGTCATGAAGCGGGTTACGTTCGACTATCACAATCTCAAACATTCCAACGGCGTGACCGGTCTCGACATTGTATTCTGTCGGAACGTACTTATATATTTCGACGATGCCGCCCAGAAGATCACGGTGGATCACTTCTGGAATGCGATGAGCAGCTACAGCTATCTGTTTATCGGGCATTCCGAGTCGCTGTTTGGCATGAAAACTCAGTTCGAGTTCGTTCGGACCGATTGGGCCTGTGTGTATCGCAAGGCGACGGCCAGACCCGCTATCTCTACATAGGCTGGACCAATGGAAAGCATTTCAGTACTGGTTGTAGACGACTCGGCGCTCATGCGAAATCTCATTTCCCGTATTATTGAGCAGAGTCCCGACCTGACGGTGGCAGGCCGGGCCATGAACGGGCGTTTCGCGCTGGAAAAGATCCCGCGACTCGATCCTGACATTATCGTTCTTGACCTGGAAATGCCGGAAATGACCGGCGTCGAGTTCCTGCACGAGCGAAAGAAACGGGGAATCGAGATACCCGTGCTGATTCTGTCGTCTCACGCGCAGAAGGGTGCGAAGGTGACCATGGAGGCATTGTCGCTCGGAGCCTCCGAGTTCATCATGAAACCGTCGAGCGAGGAAGGGCACGACATTGCAGCCGTCTCGGCGCAGTTAACAGAGCTTATCCGCGCCTACGGCGGCGCATACCGGACACAGAAAGGCAAGGAAGCTCCGGCAAGACCCGACAGCGATGCGGCGACCGCAGTTCCGAGCGTGCAGGCACCTGCGTCACGAAGCGCAGCGCATACGGAGACCCGCGCGCTCTACGATCTTCCACGGCGATCCCCTGCCCGACAGCCCGGCCCGCTGCGCGTCATTGCGATCGGTATTTCGACCGGTGGGCCAAACGCGCTGCGAAAAGTGCTGCCGCATATCAGCCCCGACATGAACCTTCCCATATTAATCGTGCAGCATATGCCTGCAGGATTCACCGCGGAGTTTGCGGTGAGTCTCGGACGAATCTGCGATCTGGAAGTAAAGGAAGCCAGAGACGGCGACCTGGTCAAACCCCGACGCATCCTGATAGCTCCGGGCGACCGGCATATGCGCGTGGAACGGCGGTCCCTGGCGACTGTTGTTCGCATTTCGAACGATGAACCTGTCAGCGGACACCGACCGAGCGCAGACGTCCTGTTCGCCTCGGTTGCGGCTGCCTACGGACACGAAGCCATGGGTATAATCATGACCGGTATGGGTCGTGACGGTGCGCGAGAACTTGGCAGCATGTACGAAGCCGGGGCCCTGACCATGGGGCAGGACGAAGCATCATCTGTTGTCTATGGCATGCCGCGCGCGGCCTCGGTATCGGGGTACCTCCACCGACAGTTCGGCCTCGAAGAACTCGGAAACATAATTAACGAAGCGGCACGCGAATACGGAACGGCAGAATGAAGCAGCTCGTTGTGCAGGATCTGGGACGCATGTCCTACGGTGAAGCCCTTACGATTCAGGACGAGGCAAACCGGAAGCGCTTCGACGAGCAGATTCCTGACACCCTCTTTTTCGTGGAACACCCCCCCGTTATTACCCTGGGACGCGCCACGCCCGAAGCGGATATCCTGATTTCAGCGGAAGAGCGCGAACGCATGGGTGTCGAGGTGCATCGCATAACCCGTGGTGGCCTTGCGACCTACCACGGCCCCGGACAGCTTGTCGGCTATCCGATTGTGCACCTGTACGAACGTGCCGTGCACATCAAGCGTTTTATTACGACCCTTGAAGAGATGTTCGTGACCATGCTCGGCGAGCGGTACAACGTGGACGCGCATGTGGACCCCGCAAACCGCGGCGTGTGGGTCGGTGCACAAAAAATCACTGCCGTCGGCATAGCAATCCGGAACAGGGTTACCATGCACGGCTTCGCCTTTAACGTGACAACCGATCTGAGCCACTTCGACTGGATCGTTCCCTGCGGTATCCGCGATCGTGGCGTCACATCGCTCGAGCAGTGCACCGGACAGCGCATCAGTCTCGACGAAGCCCGACGCGAAACCGAGGGTTTTTTCAGGCAGACCTTCGGGTATCAGTCCTGATTCGATTCCCCGGAACCTATTCGACTTCGTCTGCGGAACCCTCCGGCGGCTCCACCGGCTCGCGAATGTATTCGGCGGCTGCCGTATGCCCGGAATCCGTAATGTCCAGCAGGACCCCCTGAAGTTCGAGATTGTCCCAGGCGTCGCGACTGCGCTGGGGAATAGCCGTCAGGAACTTCTCTATCTCCACCTCTGCGGCGAGCCCGGCAACGCTGTTCAGACTCCCCGTCCGCCCGGTGTCGGTGATACTCGCCGTCCCCCGCTCGCTGAGGGCGAGGTCGGACGTCAGCACACGCTGCCCTGTGCCCAGGGCGGCAGACACCATGCCGTCCGCGTAGATACTCATGATGCGCTTCTCGGCAGTGGTGCTCGCGTGATAATCGAGAATGATGATGTTCGCTTCTTTCCGCAGCCGTTCAACCAGCTCCGGCAGAAAGGTATACGGGTTCGAAAGGTGGACGCGGGAAAAGCCGCTTAGACCGAGCAGATTCAAGACCGCTATGGAGACGTTGTCGACCGTGTAAATCCGGTACCCGCGCCCGGGATTCTTCGGAGGAAAATTCGCCGCCCGGACCATGTGCGCGGCGCGGTCTATAAAGTCTGCGATGTCTTTCTTGTAGTAGATCTGGTCGCCACCCGTAATGCAGTCTACGCCAAGCTTCCGCAGGTACACCGCGTGACTTTTCCCGATGCCGAACCCGCCGGTAGCTCCGTCGCCGTTTGCAATGACAAACTGGGCACCGGTTCGCTTTTTTACATCCTGCAGGGCAGTCTTTACGCAGTAAATACCGGCCTTGCTGACAATCTCGCCGAGGAAGAGCACTTTCATTCCCCCGAGCATACGCCGAAACACCGTTTTCCGAAAGCGCTCAACACGATTCTCTCTCGGCGAAGGCGCACAGAAGGTGTATATTATGCATGTACGCGCTGCCGTTGGCAGGCGTGCACTGTGTCGCGGGACCCCGGGCACAGGACGGTTGCCGTACCCCGGAACCGGATCACATACACAGGAGGCTTTCCATGAAAAGCCACGACTATTTCGATATCGGCAAGATCATCGACGAGATCTTCGATGCTGCCGAAGAGTTTTCCACTGCCCTCAAGGATTCCATGGCCTACCCTGGCGCCAAGGTCTACTCCTGGCGCTTCGGTGACGAACGCGACTACTACCCTGCCTACTCCTACCCGCCGTCGAACGTGTTCGTGAAAGACGACAAGACCATGGTGTTCGAGTTTGCCCTCGCCGGTTTCCATGAGGATGATATCACCATCGAGTTCAGAGGCGACCATCTGATCTTCTCGGCGACCGTGTCCGAAACACAGGAGTCGGAAGAGTCGGTGAAGTACTTCAAGCGACGACTGAAGCTGAAGGACATCCCGGAACAGAAATATTTCGTTCCTGCCGACAAATACGACCAGCAGGCTACCGAAGCCGTCTTCAAAAATGGTATCCGCAAAGTCACCGTACCTCCCCGCGACGTCGTACAGGCAGCGGAAGGCGTGAAGGTAAACATAAAAACCGAAGAGCCCGCTCGCAGCGAGAGCAGC
>SKKC01000277.1 GCA_007121695.1 Spirochaetales bacterium
GCACCGGGCTTCATCGATGTGACCATGCCGGGATTTCCGTCCCAGGAACTCTACCTCAATATTCAGCACTGGAAGCTTGCAGACGGAGTGACAACTGCACTGTGGACGCATGACGGCTGGCACGACCCCCGCGAGGTCATTCAGCCAATCAGGGACAGGCTTCACCTCATTAACTGGGGCGTTGGAACCTCCATTAACCGCCTGCATCTTCGCGCGGACACTCATAACGAGCGCCTGGCGCTTCTCGAGGATGCCGTGCGTGCCGGTGGCATCTCGGTGGGCGCGAGTCCCGAGTACTTTCAGTTCATTACCACAGAGGCGCTCGTCGACTTCGCCCGAATAGCCGACGAGCACGGCCTCTGGCTCGGGCTGCACCTTCGATACTCACGCAGGGATACCGAGCTCGAGGGGGTGCGCGAGGCCATTGCTATTGCGGAACAGAGCGGCGCGCACATACATATTTTTCACATCAGCAGTACCGGTGCGACCTACAACGCCGCGGAAGCCCTGCGCCTGCTCGATGAGGCTCGACATCGCGGCACCCGCATTACGGCCGACGTATACCCCTACAGCTTCTGGATGACGTATCTGAACTCGGCCCGCTTCGCAGACGGGTGGCAGGAGGGCTTCGATCTGGATTACGACGACCTGTTCCACGTTCCCACGCGCGAGTATCTGACCGCCGAAACCTTTCGTGAGCTGCGATCGGCAAACGGACTGACGGTCGTACCCGAAGACACGATATCCTGGGACGAGGCCATTCTGCCTGCGCTCTCCCGCGACTGGATCTTTATTGCGTCGGATGGCTGGAGCGGGCGGAATCCCTTTCGTGGCGATACTCCGTTTGCCGGACACCCGCGCGGGAGCGGAACCTTCGCGACCGCGTTGTCGCTTCATCGCACGCACGAGCTGTCGCTCATGACATTGCTGCAGAAGATTACGCTCGATCCAGCCGTTCATATGGAGGTGGCCGACGAGTCGTTCACCCGGCGTGGGCGACTGCAGATCGGTGCCTACGCCGACATCACGGTTTTTGACCCCGAACGCGTCGGCGGGGCGGGTACCGTGCTCGACTCCGCACGCGCGTCAAATGGCATACATACGGTTATTGTCAATGGAACAGTCGCGTTCGAGAATGATACGGTGCTCGGACGAGACGCTGGCAGACTCCTGAACCGCGGCCGGTAACGCCGCGGTGGTGTACCCAGCGGTTCATGAGGTATACTGATTCCGGAAGGGGGAACTCCACATGAAGCACATATATACACACGCATTTCGTTTTTCTGTATTCGTTTTTCTGATCTCTGTTGCCGTGAGCGCCCTGGCGCAGACCGCTGAACACGACCGCCAGGAGTACGTCTGGGGCAGTTTCTACAACCCCGGGAACCTGATTCTCGGAGCCTCGGCACGGCTCGACACGGGGAACGGCTATTTCGGTATTGCAACCAGTCCTTCGGCGGAGTTTATCATCGCCAAGCCGACCGGCCCCGTCGATATCGGAGCACAGCTTGTGACGCGTGCAGGCTTTGCATTGACCGGACCGGATTCGCCGGGGATAGGCCTCGGAGTCGGGCTGCTCGCAACGGGGCGCCTCGGGTTTCGCGGCTTTGACCTGGTACCGTTCGAGGAGCTGCAGCGCGTCGATCTGTATGCGGGTCTCGGTGTCGCCATCAACCTGAGCAGGCATCCTGCAGAACCCGCCGGTGGGCTCCCGCTGAGTTTTGTCGGGCGAGCCGGAGTCGCGTACTACCTGGATAACCGGCTGAGCGTTTTTTTCGGCACGACGCAGTGGAATGTAACGACTGGAGCGGAGATTGGCGTTCGGTACCGAATGGGCAGCACACCGGTTGTGACCGGTGGAGTCGGTGAGTTCGCGACCGCAACGCAGGCAAGCATATATCTCGGCAGTTACTTTTTCGCGGTGCCCGTTCCATTCGTCGACACGTGGTACCACGATTACAGCACCTACGAAGTTGGACAGGGCACGGTGTGGGAGTTCTCGACGGAGGAAGAGGGGGAAGTGATTCAGGTCGAGCGAGCCGTTCTTGCCCGCGATTCAGCCGGCGCAGAATGGCGATCCTTCCGCTGGCGCGTGCCGGACGAAGACCAGACAGATCTGACCGGTGACGAGTTGTATTTCGAGCTGCGCGTGAATGCTGACGGGAGCTGGGACCGAATGCGGTTCGTTGACCTGTTTACCGGTCGACCCGCCGAGTTCGTATTCGAGCCCGGTGCAAACGATGCCGACGTGCTCAGCCTGCTCGAACAGGAAGCCCTGCAGGGTACCACCCCCGAGGAGCAGGGGCTTCGCGTCGAGTCGCGTGGTCGCGTGCAGCACACCGTGCAGGCAGGAACCTTCGATGCGGAGTATTTCGCCATTGTCGATGTGTCCGACTCACCGGACGATTTCGAAATCGAGTTCTACCTCGCCGATACGGCACCCGGTCGGCTGATCAGAACCATCATGACCGGAACCGAGGACGGCGAGCCGTTCCGTCTCGAAGGGCAGCTTGTACGAACGACCCGGGGACACTCGCGCCGATTCTGATTCGGCGCCGGGCAGGGGCACCGCCCGGGGGCGCTGGCTATTCGTTCGGGTAGCGCAGGCCCCAGGCGCTACGCATGCGGTCAAGGGTTTCCATTATCTCTATGGATTCCCTGACCGTCATGTCCGGGCTTTCCGGCAGTCCGGCAGACATGCACCGCATGGACTCAATTGCCTCGTGTTTCATGCCCCTGTCGGGGTCGTTGTCGACGAAGATCTCTTCAGTCCCGGTTCGTGAAATCATTACTGCTTTTTTTGCGCCAATGAACGACGGAATCTCAATGCGACCCTCGGTTCCGACAATCACCGCCTCCATGCGAAGTGGCAGCTGTACGGAACTCGTAACGTGAGCGGTCCTGCCGCTTTCGTACTCGAAGAGCGCTGAGGACCACTCGTCGACGCCGGTTTCACCGATTCGTACGTTTGAGTGAATCGTCTTCGGCTGTTCACCGAACACCATTGAAGCGAACGAAACCGGGTATATCCCCGTATCGAGCAGCGCGCCGCCGCCAAGCTCGGGGTTCAGAAGCCTGTGCTGCGGGTCCCACGCCGATTTGAGACCGAACGACGCATGCATGTTCATGACGTCCCCGATCGCCCCGTCGGCGATGCGACCTCGCACCCAGCGTATGGCGGGAAGAAACCTCGTCCACATCGCTTCCATAAGGAAAAGGCCGTGTTCTGTGGCAACACGGGCCATGTCCCTGGTCTGCGAGGCGTTCAGGGCGATCGCCTTCTCGCACAGCACTGACTTCCCGTGGCTCATGCACAGCAGGGAATGTTCGAGATGGTGAGAATGCGGCGAACCAATGTAGACAATGTCTATGTCGGGGTCGGCTGCGAGCTCCTCGTATGATCCGTACGATCGGGGCGCGCCGAAATCCCTGGCAAATGCGGCTGCACGCTCGGCAGACCGCGATCCAGCCGCAATAAGTTCAGCGCCAGGAAGTTTCACCAGCTCGGTTGCAAACAATCGGGATATGCCTCCGGGTGCGAGAATGCCCCATCGAACTACCGGCAACGAATGTGTACTCATAGCGGACAGTATCGGCCGTCTGTTCGGGTCGAAGCAAGTAACAATTGGTCGCGGAAGGTATTGACGCGAATCGGGCTTTTAGGTAGTTTACGATCCACGTTGTCACCTTCGTCTAGTGGTTAGGA
>SKKC01000151.1 GCA_007121695.1 Spirochaetales bacterium
CGTGTCGAGCTGCGATTGCGAGCAGAAAACTCAGCGATCGCCGATAGACCCGGAGTCCTTCCGGTGATCCGAGCGGCGTCGGTGAAACCTCTGAATGCACTTCCAGGGGATATCTGAGGCTGGCAATGTAGTTATTGACTTTCGCCGCGACAACGGGTTGATCGCCCTCGTGAGAGGGAAGGAGCTCGCCGACAGTAGTGCCCACCCGTATGTCTCGTGTTGTATGATCGGGGAATGTTACCCGAATGGTTTTGTCTATCTGTTCCATGCGTTCGTTTCCTGGGCTATTCGTTTTTCCCTGCGCGCGATGCCTGTTCGAGCTGGCGTATCTTCTCGATTTCCGGAGACTGCAGTGTTCTTTTTATCCGGTAATTATCTGCAGACGTACGCACCGTTGGCGGGTCCATATAGCGTTTCCCCTCGGCGCTGACAATGACCTTCACAAAGGGCTGTCGTGCATCTTCGGGGTTTGTGTCCACCACAATGCCCTGACTTCCTGACTGCAGTTCCACGTAGGTACCAATCGGATAGACAGACATTAACTGTATGATGATTCTCAGTACCTGATCGTCGTAGGCGGTTCCCCGTTCCTTGAGAAGCTCGAGAATGCTCGCGTGTCCGTCGCGTGCTTCGCGGTAGGGCCGTCGCGAGACCTGTGCGCTGTACGAGTCGCAGGCGTAAATTATCCGTGCGTTCATCGATATTTTTTCACCCGGAAGCCCCCTTGGATAACCTTTTCCGTCGATGCGTTCATGACTTTCGAGCACCGCCATACACACAGGCATGGGAAAGGAGAGTGCGCGCAGAATCTTGAAGCCGAGAACCGGGTGTGCCGTAATCGCCTTGCGTTCCTGATCGTTCAACGGCTGGTCCGACATATACAGCTTCTGGGGAAGACGGACCATGCCGATCTCGTGTAGCAATGCTGCAGTGCCGAGTTCGAGAAGCCGGTGGGGGGGCAACTTCAGAACCTGACCGACTGCAAGGCAGAGAACAGTTGACTTCACGGTATGCATGACTATGTAGTTGCGTTCAGTTCCCTTGATTTCGGATAGTCGCAACATGTAGGTCCGATAATTGCGAAGATTCTCGATTGTCTCCTTGATCTTGTCCGAGATTCGCGACTGCGGAAGTTCTTCCCTCGCAACGAAGTGAGCAAAGAGCTTTTCAGTGAACTCCGACAGATCGGAGTAAATCTTTCGAACGGTATTCCACGTTTCCTGGTCCTTGACGGCGTCGTCTATCGTTGCCGTCGCGACTACGTCGTCTCCGGAATCCTCTATTGCCGCACTGCTCGGCGAATCGACCTCGGAACCGGACGTAAGAACAGCCTGATACTCCCAGGTCTGAAAGAGTTTCTTCAGTTCTTCGGTGAACGGGGTTTCGGGGCTGAGCAGGATGTACTTCTCGTCGAGATACACCGGGGCATCAAAATACTTACCCGCCTTTATTGTGGACACTGCGATTTTACGTCGTTCCGGCATTGCCGTTGACCGCCTCTTTTACTTTCTCTTAGACTTCGTGTGCTAAGTATAAGGTACCTTGTCGTGAAATTTAAGATATTATTCGGAATCTTTAATACCATAATCCTGTTCTCCTTTGCAGCGATCCTGCTTTTACCCGTCTTTCTGGTCGGTTCGGACTACGCGATGCTTTTCTGGGGAAGCAACTGGGGACTGATTCTGGTATTCGTCGCCGCCCTCGCGGGGGTCAACTGGTATTTCCTGCGGAACTGGAAACTGTTTTCCTGCCTCGAGCGGGAAGACTGGAACGGATTGAAACAGTATCTGACACAGACCATATTCGATTCGAGCCGGCCAGGGAAGCATCGTGTGCAGTTACTCATGCACGCCGCCGTTCTTACCGCAGACATGGCTACGATCGAGCGGCTTGAGGCACATCTTGCAGAGCGTACCCCCTCACTGGTTGCACGGTTTGCAGCCGATTTTTCGCTTCCTCATTTACTCAGCGCCGATGCGAGTCGTATTCTCGCCTTCGTCGACAACTATCTTCCGCGCACATCCGGAGATACCGCTGCGTGGCTTCGTTTCAGTCGTGGCTTCGCACACACGCTGAACAATGCACCCGAAGAAGCGAAGACGGTGCTGCTCGCGTGCGCGCAGGATACGCAGAACGACGTCGTGGCCACCCTCGCGTCGTACCTTACACGGCAGCTTCCACTGTCTCTCGGCGATGCAGAGCGTGATCTCGTAAGCGCCACTGAGGAACGTGTGCGAACACGGTACAGTCGCGAACAGTGGCAGCGCATGGTTGCAGACGAGTCTCGACGACTCCACATACTTGCATTCCGCGGTCTGTTGAACGATGCTGAAAGCAGTCTGTTCGACCATGCATAAGGATTCTGATGTATATGCCGCGTGAAATAGCCAAGTCGCATAAGTTGTCGGGTGTCTGTTATGACATTCGTGGTCCCGTATTTTCCGAGGCGCGTCGACTCGAAGAAGAAGGCTACCGCATACTCAAGCTCAACATCGGCAATACTGCGCCGTTCGGCCTCGATGCACCAGACGAACTGTTTCACGATGTGATCGTAAACCTTCGAGACGCGCAGGGATACTGTGACAGCAAAGGGTTGTTCAGCGCCCGAAAGGCCGTCATGCAGAAAACGCAACGGCAGAACATACCCGGCGTTGAAGTCGAAGACGTCTATATAGGAAACGGTGTCAGCGAACTTATTGTCATGAGCATGCAGGCGCTATTGAACGACGGCGACGAAATACTGATCCCGGCACCGGACTATCCGCTGTGGACTGCTGCCGTGAATCTGTCTGGCGGTACCGCCGTGCACTACCTTTGCGACGAAGCGTCGGACTGGTACCCTGATATTGACGATATCCGGAAGAAGATCACGCCCCGGACACGTGGCCTCGTCGTCATCAACCCGAATAATCCAACGGGAAGCGTCTATCCCCGCGAAATCCTGGAAAGAATACACGATATCGCCGCGGAGCATGACCTTGTCGTGTTTGCCGACGAGATTTACGACAGGATTACCTACGACGGCGTTGAACATGTACCCATGGCGTCCCTGTGCGATGATCTGGTATGTCTGAGTTTCAGTGGTTTGTCCAAAGTGTACCGTGCGCCCGGGTTTCGTGCAGGCTGGATGGTAATCAGCGGGAGGACATCGCGGGCGAAGGACTACCGGGAAGGTCTTGATATTCTCGCCAACATGCGTCTGTGCAGTAATGTACCGTCTCAGTTTGCCATACAGGCGGCACTCGGCGGATATCAGAGTATACAGGACCTGGTGCTCCCGACTGGCCGTCTGGGGCGTCAGCGCGATGTAGCGCATCAGATGCTGAACGCCATTCCGGGAGTCAGCTGTACCCTTCCGAAGGGTGCACTGTATCTGTTTCCCCGCCTCGATCCGAAGAAGTTCAGTATCAAAAGCGATCAGAAGCTGGTGCTTGATCTGTTGAAAGAAGAGAAAATGCTGCTCGTCCAGGGATCTGGCTTCAACTGGCCGTATCCGGATCATCTGCGCATTGTGTTTCTGCCGAATGTGCTCGAGCTGACCGATGCCATGCAGCGTCTGACACGGTTCCTCGAGTGGTACAGGCAATAGCCTCCGCTTGACCGCTCAAAAAGCCGAAAGCTATACTGCCCTCCAACACATTCAACCCCAGGAATCGGGAATCAATTCGGAGCATCATGAGTATACGTGTACGCTACGCGCCCTCGCCGACGGGGCTGCAACATATTGGTGGACTACGGACAGCGCTGTTCAACTATCTCCTGGCGAGAAGTTCCGGTGGTACGTTCGTGTTACGAATAGAAGATACTGACCGGGAGCGCTTTGACGAGCGGTCTCTGCAGGATATCTACGATACCTTCCAGTGGTTCGGGATCCGATGGGACGAAGGCCCTGACGTGGGCGGTCCGTTCGCACCGTACATACAGAGTGAACGGGTCAGCATGTATCGTGAGTACGCGCGGCAACTGGTCGAGTCCGGCTACGCCTACGAGGCGTTCGACGACGCTGAAGCCTTGCGGGAGTCGCGTGAAGACGGAAAACAGGGCTATGAACCGATCTTCCGGGGAATGTCCGAAGCCGAAAAACAGAAGTATCGCGATCGCGGAGTTCCGCCAGTCATACGTTTTCGCACGCCCGACGAGGGTGCAACCGAGTTCGAAGATCTTGTTCTGGGACGGGTGAAGCGGAAGAACAGGGATATCGTGACCGACCCTGTACTGCTGAAATCCGACGGTTTTCCCACCTACCATCTTGCAGTCGTAGTCGACGATCATCACATGGAGATTTCGCACGTCCTTCGCGGACAGGAGTGGGTGCCTACAACCGGATTACACGTGCTGCTGTACAAGGCCTTCGGATGGCAGGCTCCGGCGTTCTGTCACCTGCCCATGGTACTCGGAAAGGACGGGCAGAAGCTGTCAAAGCGCCACGGCGCAACGAGCGTCATCGAGTTCCGGAACTCCGGATATCTACCGGAAGCGGTTATGAACTATCTGTCACGACTCGGATGGTCATACGACGACAGCCGGGAGTTTTTCGGTCAAGCCGATCTTGAGTCCCTGTTTGACGTGGAAAAGCTCAGTAAAAGTCCGGCGGTGTTCGATTATCGCAAGCTCGACTGGTTCAACGGCAGCTACATACGCGAGAAAAGTGAGGACGAGCTATACGATCTTGTTCTGCCGTTTCTTGTTCGCGATGGCCTCGTCTCGGATCCCCCGGATGATGCGCAGGCTTCGACAATACGAGCTGCCATTCCTCTGATCAGAGAGCGCTTGCGACTGTTGTCGGATGCATCGGGTTTACTGCGGTTTCTTCTTCAGGATATCCGGGAATGGACGGTCGACGAGCTGGTTCCGAAAAAAACCGCAGTCGAAGACGTTCCGGATTATCTCGCGCGGGCACGGGAACTGATTCAGGATGCCGATGCGGTTTCGGACGATGTCCTTGAGGAACGGTTCCGGGCAGCCGCAGAGGCGCTTGGCATCAAGCTTGGCAATCTCCTGATGCCGCTTCGTGTTGCAGTGACGGGAAGTACGGCATCCCCGCCGCTTTTCGGAGCGATCAGGCTTCTCGGCGTACACCGGAGTCTCGAGCGGGTCGATGCGTGTATCGCGCTTTTACGGAAAGAGAACTGAATTGCAGACAAGGAGAGTTACATGAGTGACGCACACACGGATACAGTACAGATGGAAACAATAGTCAGCCTCGCGAAACGCCGCGGTTTCGTGTTCCCGTCGTCGGAAATCTACGGCGGACTCGCGTCGGCGTGGGATTATGGCCCCCTCGGAAGCGAACTCAAGAACAGGGTTCAGCGAAAGTGGTGGCGTGAAATGACCCAGCTTCATGACAACATTGTAGGTCTCGATGCATCGATTCTGATGCATCCGAAAGTCTGGGAAGCGTCCGGCCACGTCGAGAACTTCTCCGACGTCATGGTCGAAGACACGGTTACCAACGAGCGATTTCGCTGGGATCATCTGACCGAGGAACAGCGTCAGAGCAAAACGAGCCCTGCGGGCAATCCGCTGAGCGAACCCCGTGCGTTCAATCTCATGTTCGAAACTCATCTGGGGCCGACCAGTTCCGGGCAGAAGGTCTATCTTCGGCCCGAAACCGCGCAGGGAATCTACGTAAACTTCCGAAACGTCGTGCAGACGTCCCGTCTCAAGATTCCGTTCGGTATTGCACAGGTGGGCAAAGCCTTCCGGAATGAAATAGTGACCAAGAACTTCATTTTCCGGACCTGCGAGTTCGAACAGCTTGAAATGCAGTACTTTGTGAAACCAGGAGACGACGACTCATGGTTCGAATACTGGAAAGAGCAACGTATCCGGTACTACGACAGCATTGGTATTCGGCCGGATCGCCTCCGGTTCAAGCCACACGGTCCGGATGAACTCGCTCATTACGCCAAGGCGGCCTTCGACATAGAGTACATGTTTCCCTTCGGCTGGCAGGAGCTGGAAGGCATCCATAACAGAACGGATTTCGATCTGTCCCGTCATGCGGAATACAGCGGGAAGGACCTTCGGTATCTCGACGACGAAAACAAGGAACGATACATCCCCTACATCGTTGAAACCTCTGCCGGTCTTACCAGAAGCGTACTCATGGTCCTGTGTGACGCCTACGACGAGGAAGAGGTGTCAGAGGGCGACGTTCGCACCGTGCTGCGGTTTCATCCCGATCTCGCGCCGATCACCGTTGGAGTATTTCCGCTGGTCAAGAAGGATGGCCTGTCCGAGCTTGCGCGCGAAATCGAGGCGGAGCTGCGCGACGACTACACGACCTTCTACGATCAGGGAGGTGCTATTGGCCGCCGGTACCGGCGTCAGGACGAAATCGGCACACCCTTCTGTGTGACGGTAGACTACGACTCGAAAGACGATGGAACGGTCACGCTTCGGTTCCGTGACAGCATGGAGCAGGTCCGTGTCCATAGAAGCGAGCTCGCCGAGCGCATACGGGCTGAAATCAAGGCGTACAAGCGGGTGGGCCTCTGATGCCGGACGTATTTGATGTTCTTGCTGAACGCGGATTTGTCTCACAGGTTACCGACGAGCAGTCTGTCCGGCAGGCGCTCGCGGAGTCGGTCGTGTCCCTCTATGCGGGATTCGACCCCACCGGATCCAGCCTGCACATTGGACACCTTGTACCGCTCTACGCGATGGCCCATCTCGCGCGGGCAGGGCACACCGCCTACGCGCTTGTAGGCGGTGGGACGGCTTCCATCGGGGATCCTTCCGGGAAGACCGAAATGCGCAGGATGCTCTCTGTCAGCCAGATAGACGAGCACGCAGAATCGATCGCGGCTCAGATTACCGCCTTCTTTGCGGCTGCCGGTGCCCGGGCTCGTATCGTGAACAACGCGGACTGGCTGCGGTCCCTGAACTACATAGAGTTTCTCCGGGATGTAGGAAAGCATTTCTCCGTGAATCGCATGCTGTCCTTCGAGACCTACAAGATGCGTCTGGAGACGGGGCTCAGCTTTATTGAGTTCAACTACCAGCTGTTACAGAGCTACGACTATCTTGTGTTGCATCGTGAGCACGGCGTCGCGCTACAGATTGGCGGCGATGATCAATGGGGCAACATTGTTGCCGGCGTCGATCTGATCCGCCGCATGGACGCGCACGAGGTCGAGGGCATGACCTTCCCCCTTGTTACGCGGGCCGACGGGAAGAAAATGGGAAAGAGCGAACACGGCGCAATATTTCTGGATCCAGCCCTCTGCGCACCCTATGACTTTTTCCAGTACTGGCGGAATGTGCCCGACCAGGACGTGGAGAAATTCCTGAAGCTGTATACCTTTCTGGATCTCGAGACCATCGCGGGGCTGTTGGAGCCTGGTACCAACATAAATGGCGCAAAGGAACGTCTCGCGTGGGAAGTGACCGCGCTGATACACGGACAGGAACAGGCGGATTCGGTTCGAGATGCCGCCCGCGCCGCGTTTTCCGGGGCAGGGGGCAGCGTCGACGCGATGCCGGTCACCGAACTGTCCGCGTCGGCCTTGCAGGACGGCATCTCAGCCGTCGAGCTGTTTGAGAGCGCGGGCCTGTGCGACTCCCGGAGCGCCGCACGCAGGCTCATCGCGCAGGGCGGAGCGAGAGTCAACGATCGTAAAGTCGAGTCTATTGACGACGTGGTCGACGATTCCTGGATCGTGGACGGGCAACTGATTTGCCGTGCCGGGAAGAAGCGCTATCGCCGGGTGGTTTTCGTTTGATTCCCGACGATGCCATATCAAACATCCACAGCTGATGTGGTCGGCTCCGTGCGAAATCCTCGGGAATGGTCTGGTTTGTCAGGTTGACCGCGCGGGGGGTGTCCCGCGTACGCAGCCTGAATCCCGATGTGTTCGACGAAAATAACAGCTGTCCATTGGTACTGAGCAGCGAAAGACATGCGGTGATCAGCTGTGGATGATCCCGCTTGAGGTCGAACACGCTTTCCATGGAGCGACTGTTCGAGAATGTCGGGGGATCGCAGATAATCAGATCGTAGCGGGTGCCCGTGTTTTTCTGCTCCCGAAGAAACTGCATGGCATCCTGCTGCACGTAGGTGTGCATGCCGCCGATCGCGCCGTTTGCTTCCATGTTTTCCCGCGCCCAGCGCAGATAGTTTCCCGAAAGGTCGACGGATGTAGTCGATAGTGCTCCACCGGCTGCAGCATACACGGAAAAACTGCCGGAGTAGCAGAACAGGTTCAGTACGTTTCTGTTCATTGACAGATCGGCTACCATGCCTCGAGTGATTCGATGATGCAGAAAGAGCCCTGTATCCAGGTAATCCGTCAGATTAATCCGAAACTGCAGTCCTGCCTCGTGTATCCATGTCTGAATGCTCCCGGATGGAAGCAGCGAATCGTCGGCTGCCTCGCCGCCCCGCCGTCGTGGACGCAGCTTCGTAACGGCTCGCTCGCCAGGCACGCCAAGCGTGCGGGCCGCTATATCGGTCATGATAAAGCGCCACTGAGGTCCGTACAGCGCTGATCCCGTGTCTTCGCGTTCGATTTCGCACACGTGCAGGTAGTTTCCGTAGACATCAAGCTCGATCGGAATGTCTCCCTGATCGGCATCGTAAAGGCGGAACGCTTCGATACCGTGACGTCGGGCCCAGGGCCACAGGTGTCGCTGACGTCGTTTAATCGCCTGTACAAACGCGTTCTTCTGGCCCGAGGGTACTTCTGTCATACCGTGCGTGAGCTATGCATGCCGACTTTTACGCTGAGCACCGCATAGCCGGAGCTGAGGTCCTCTTTCTGAACAATGACATGTTCGGGCACTTTCAGTTTGACATTCGTGAAATTCCAGATTGCCCGTATACCGGACTGTATCAGCAGGTCGCTCACAACCTGTGCATGCTCACCCGGTACGGTCAGTATTGCGAGTCGGACGCCGCTGTCCTGAACCCGATCCTGCATCTGATTCAGTGAGTACACCGGAACGTCGTTAATGACAGAGCCTGCCTTTTTCTTGTCCGGGTCAAATGCGGCAATGATGTTCAGTCCGTGTTTCTGAAACTCTCCGTAGCCCATCAGGGCAGTCCCGAGGTTTCCTGCTCCGACGAGCACCGCGTCGGTGGGTTCGTTCCAGCGAAGGAAGCTGTTTATGCAGTCAATGAGTTCCCTGACAGGAAACCCCCGTCGCGGAGTACCGACAATGCCCGTGACGGCAAGGTCTTTTCGAACCTGTATCGGTTCCAGTTCAAGCTCGTCGGCAATAACGGTACCTGAGATATACTCTCGACCTTCACGATGCGCCGCCTCGACAATGTGTAGATACGACGGAAGGCGCTTGATTGTCGGGAGACTCGCGGGCTTATGGTGTGCCATAAGTCCAGAAGTATAGCGCAGATCGGGTGGTATTGTGTACTCTTCAGGCAGACCTTTTTGCATATGCACGACATCAGACGATTCGATACGATTTTAGTGGCTACCCTGTTTTTTTCTCTCATGTTCTTCGCCGCCGTCGACGGTGTATGTGCGTTACAGAGCAGCGTGTGGCGCCGTGTGACGTCGGGGCAGCCTCTCGAACCGGTTCTCGTGCACGACGACGGGAGCATTTCGCTGCTGGCAGACGACCGGAACCTGTATCGGTTTTCTCCGGACGGTTCGCTTACGTTTCGGCTGGCACTGCGCACGAGGAATGATCGCCTCATAGCCGGCTTACCCGATGGTTCGGTCCTGCTCGGACGCGCGGACGGCTCTGTGACACGTATTTCCCACCGTGGAGCGATATCGTGGACCTTGCTGCCGGCAGATCGGCCCGTTGAGCGGGCTGCAGTGTCAAACACCGGATTCATTGTTCTCGTCTATGCTGACGGCGGGCTGCGTATGGTCACCTTTGCCGGTCACGAAATATGGTCACGAGCTGTCGGCTCGTCTGTTCGATTTGGTCCGTTCCTCGATGAGCGGGGACGGTTACTGCTGATTACCGAAGCGCATGAACTGCTGGTGCTCGGATCCGGGGGTGATGTTCGCTTTTCCTATGATCTCGAGTCGCTTCCATCGCATGCGGTGCTCCGACCCGACGGACACGTGCTCGCGATGTGGCCGTCGGGTGAGATCACACGTATCGATCCCGACAATGGACAGAGCCAGGTTCTCGCCGATTCATTCGCCGGTGCGGTCTGGCTTCAGACGGACGGGGCAGGTATGCCGGTCGTGTTGCAGGGCCACGTACTGGGCCGTCTGGATCAGGAAGGACGGTTCCACGAGATAGCCTCAGGGGTTCAGTCGGCGGCGTCGGCGGGCGTTGATCGTTTTGTCGTGGTCGACAGCAGTACCCGTATGCGTGTTCTCGATTCGGCAGGGCAACTGATCGCATCGATACGTGTCGACGACGCGGGACACCTGTCAGAGCCCGTTGCTGGCAGGAACGGGCATATCGCGGTTATCGGGTCACACTGGGTGATATTCGGGTTTCAGGTGGTACCGTCGGATCAGATCTGGTGGAGTGGGAGTGCGGGGTCCGGCGTGCGAGACTTTCGGGTCGGTCAGGTACGAGGTGAGTCGAGAGCTGTCTGGCGACAGAGTACTGAATTTCAGTTCTTCGAAGGTATGGCGCACAGTGGGCTGGAGCGAGAGAAGTTGCGCGTGCTCGATGAACTCGAATCTCGCGCGCAAAGTGGTTCGCTCGGGAGTGCGTACTCCTATGCTTCGCATATTCTGGGTGTTCTTGTCGCTGATTCGCGGACATCGGGGCTTGTTCGGCCTGCGACGCTGGACATAGTCAGACGCGGGTACGAACTGCTTGCATGGATCGGAGATACACAGGCGCACGCGGTCATCGATCGAGGTGTTCAGCTGTATCGGGATGACGCACGAATCGAAATCCTCATGCAGACAATCGCCGAAATAGGGTATTCGCATCGTGTCGACCGACACGATGTGCTGCTTGCCCTGTTTCAGCGAAACAGCAGCTCGGGTCGCGTGCAGAATGCGTACATCGAAGCGCTGCGTGTGATGCGGGAACAGGGGTACGACCCGCCCCGGGAAGCGATTCGGGTGCTTACGGGTCTTTCGGTAACCGGTGCAAATGCGGAAGTCAGGGACCGCTCGAGGGAGTTCATTCAGGCCGTGGCGCCCTCGAATTGAGGGCTATGCATGGACGAGGATTCCAAGAGCGACTATCATGTACAGATGGTTACCAACGGTACACGAAAATACGTCGTCGGTCGCATCGCTCCTCTGGTGCTGATGTTGAGTGCTCTTTCGGCGTCCCTGTTCGGTCTCGATGTTGCTGAAGAGGAACTTCGCCGCATCGAGGGGGCCGACATACAGTTCGTGAACTTCGAGGGATTTGTCGAGTCACCCCAGTCGCTCGCTGCGATTGTTGGAATCGGTGAGTACCTTGCCGAGCACGGAAGTTACTTCGGGCGATATCGCATCGTCCGGGCTATCGACGAGTCTGTCCCTTCAGGGCTCGATGCAGATATCCTGTTTATTCTTCCGGATGCCCGGGTCAACCACATAAACAACGTCCGCGCGATTATTGCGGGATACCTGGAAACGCAATACGGCTACCCGTCGACGACTGCCTTGCTGCTTGCACGTCTGACGACGATTTATAACGCAGTCCATCGCGGCGATCTGCCCTTTTTCGAGGAACGCTACAAACCAGTGGTTCTTCAGAACCTGTCAGCGGAGCACGTCGGTATATCTGTCCTGTACTCAGAGTGGCCTGGTACAACCGAGCTCGTGCTGCCCCTTCGCAGTGCGCGCGCACGTATCGATCCTTTCGCGCTTGCGGATGAGCGCGTCATCGACGATCTCCGCGCACGTCAGGACATGGGACTTGAGGACAGGCGAGACCTTGTCGGTCTCATGGACGACATTATTCTGCAGGAAACCGAAGATATCGCCGAGGAACAGGAGCGAATCGCGGGCGAGCTTCGAGACCTCGAGGAACGCGAACGCGAGCTGCTCGAGCGGGAAGAGCGTCTACAGACCGACCGGGAGGCTCTCGAAGAAGCCCCCGAGGACGAACGCGCGGCTCGGGAGGAGACGATTGCCGAACAGGAGCAGCAGATAGCCGAAGACCGGGAAGCGCTTGAAACGCAACGCGAGGCGGTGGAGAGCGAACAGGAACGGGTGGCCGAGCGCGATGCTGAACTTGAAGATCTCGAGGCACAGGCACAGGACGTACGTGACGGCATTGCCGAAGACCAGCAGCAGCTTATGGAAGACGAAGAAGTGACCATCGCAACGGTGCCCGCAGACCCCGAAGTCGTTGACACCCGTACGATTATTGCTCTTCAGGTCCACGCAGAGTCGGGTGGGCGCCCGCAAAGCAGGCTGGTACGCATAGACGCCGAATCCGGTAATGTGCTCGAGGCCGGACCTGTCGACCGGATTCTGTCTCGATCTCTGGTCCAGTTTGGTCCCGAAAACGAGTTTGCCGTGTTGCGCGAGGACGCGGGTGGGGTATCTCGCCTTGCGTTGGTGTCTCCGAGCGATCTGACGGAGGTTTCTGTAGCGTCAGAGGAGTTGTATCCCGGGACGGCACTCGTTTTCGTGAACGATCACGTGTACGCTGTCAGCAGGATAGACGGCTCCTACCGACTGGCCCGGTTCAACCAGGCCCTCGAACGAACCGCTCATTCGGAGCAGGCTGTACTCCCTGATGCCCTGCCGATAGCTGACGGGAATCGAATGATCGTGCAGATGAGCGACAATCGTTTCGCCGTTCTTGACGCAGAAACCCTTGAAACGTCGGGTGCCGAAAACGAATGAGCGGATTTCTCGGGAAAAGCATTCAGGTTGTTCGCGATCTGTCCGTCGACGAACAGGTATATCTGTATGAAAAGTCGCGACTGCTGAAGCAGCAACTTCAGAGCCGCGGGAATGTGGAATCGTTCCGAATCAATGATCCTGAAGTTGCGGTATATCTGCTCTTTCTTGAAGACTCAACCAGAACGAAGGAGAGTTTTCGCAACGCAGCGAAGTTTCATGCCGTCCGGGTTAACGACTTTAGCGGGCAGGGGTCAAGCCTCAAAAAGAAAGAGAGTATTACCGATACGGTGCGCATGCTGGTCGGATACAGTTCGCGCAGCGTTTTTGTCGTTAGAAGCTCGCTGGAAGGCGTCTGTCGATGGCTTGAGCGCGTAATTGGCGAATATACGGACAAACTGGGGCTGCCGCGGGCTGTATTCATAAACGCGGGAGACGGTCGTCATGAGCATCCCAC
>SKKC01000150.1 GCA_007121695.1 Spirochaetales bacterium
CGGCGGCTGCGCGATCCGTCGTGCTGCTGAAAAACGAGCGTGGCGTGCTGCCGCTTCGTGCCGACTCCGCGTCCATAGCAGTGATCGGAGAGTTCGCCGTGCACCCCCGCTATCAGGGAGCGGGAAGCTCTCTCATTCAACCCACTCGTGTCGTGAGTGCCTGGGATGCGCTTCAGGAATATATCGATGAATCCAGGGTGCAGTACGCTGCCGGATACGACAGGAACAACGGGCAGCCGGATCAGACGCGTATAGACGAAGCGTGTACCGTCGCACAGAACGCCGATACGGTGCTGTTGTT
This sequence comes from Spirochaetales bacterium, assembly GCA_007121695.1. Classification (GTDB taxonomy): domain Bacteria; phylum Spirochaetota; class Spirochaetia; order DSM-27196; family SKKC01; genus SKKC01. Next base: position 302 of record SKKC01000150.1, read on the forward strand.
CGCGGGATTGCCGGACTCCTTTGAGTCCGAGGGCTTTGACCGGACACACCTTGATCTTCCGGCGTCTCACACCGCGCTTATTCGAGCGGTGGCAGCAGTAAACCCCAACACGATCGTAATTCTATCGAACGGCGCACCGGTGACCATGCCCTGGCTTGCCGACGTTCCCGCGGTGCTCGAAAGCTATCTCGGAGGTCAGGCCAGTGGCAGCGGCGTTGCCGACGTCCTCTTCGGCACGGTGAATCCCTCGGGAAGACTCGCCGAGACCTTTCCTGCGTGCATCGACGATGTCAGCAGTAGCCCGAACTTTCCGGGGGGAACCGCTGCAGTCGCCTATGTGGAATCGGTGTACGTCGGCTATCGATATCACGCGTCTGGAGGGCCGCAGCCGCTGTTCCCCTTCGGCTACGGGCTCAGTTACACAGAGTTCTCGTGGTCCGGTCTGAAGGTGCAGGAACGGGATGGACAGTGGCAGGTGTCGTGTCGCGTTACGAACGTCGGACAGGTCGCCGGTGCCGAGGTCGTGCAGCTCTACATCCGCGATGTCGAGTCGTCGGTCTTCCGCCCGGATCGGGAACTGAAGGGGTTTGCACGCGTGGAACTCGCCCCGGGAGAGCGAAAGACGGTTACCATGACGATCGACCGCCGAGCGTTTGCCTTCTGGGACACGGGCACGCACGAGTGGAAGGTCGAGGCAGGTGCCTTCGAGATTCTGCTTGGTGCCTCATCAACCGATATCCGACTGTCCGGATCTGTCGAAATCGAATCAGACGACCAGGTATCAGAGTGGGCGAGTACCCTGCAGACGCGCGCTCCCGGGTATTACAGCCCGGGCGCCGAGCGCTTCAGGCCCCCGGCTCCCGGAGGCGAGTTCGAGACGCTGCTCTGCAGGCCACTCCGGGCGCTCGACCGGGCGGGACGCCGGCGGTTTACGCGCACGTCGACGCTTGAAGACATTAGCAGCACCGTATTCGGCTGGTATCTGCGGCGAAAGTTCCTCCGCATGGTGCGAGCGTCCGCGGCGCCGGATGCCGACGAGCGGAATGTCCGCATGATGCTTGCCATCGTGAATGAAATGCCCCTGCGCAATCTCGGGATGATGAGCGACGGTGCGGTCTCGATGGACCTCGTGGACGGCCTTGTCGATATCCTCAATGGACGGGTCTGGCGTGGAGCCCGTGCAATTCGCGCAGCCCGGCGCCGCACGCCGTAGGCGTGTACGATCAGCGCTGGTACAGATGCACGTCGCGTTGAGGAAACGGGATGCTGATACCGCGCGCGTCGAAGGCCTTCTTGACCGCCTCGTTGATCGCAAGCGTCGCGGTCATGAAGTTCGGAGCATCCACCCAGAATCGGCAGAGAAACACGACCGCACTGTCACCGTGTTCGGTGACCCCGACCAGCGGAACAGGCTCCTTGAGTACGAGTTCGGAGCCGGCGAGCACCTCGTGCAGCGTTTCCTTGACCGCGTCGATCGAGGCCTCGTACGAGACGCCGAAGTTCAGATCGATTCTGCGCGTGGTGTTGACCGAGAAGTTCGTCACGACGCTGTTTGCCAGGCTGCCGTTCGGAACGACCACCCGTTTGTTGTCGAATGTATCCATGATGGTGTAGAGCATCTGAATCTCCCTGACGGTTCCCATGACGCCACCCGCGTCAATGAACTGCCCGACCGAGAACGGTTTGAATACGAGAATCAGCAGCCCACCGGCAAAGTTGCTGAGGCTCCCCTGGAAGGCAAGCGCAATCGCGAGTCCGGCCGCACCGACAATCGCGACGAAGGACGTCATGGCTATACCAACTGTCGATGCGGCGCTCAGAATTACAACAATCTGTACCGTGAAACGCACGAGGCTCACGGTAAAGCTGCGTACGCCTGCTTCGACTGCCCGTCGCTCGAGCAGTCGCGACACGATTCGCGCGATAAGCCGGGCCGCGATCAAACCGACGACAAGTATGACCAGTGCGAGTACGACTCGCGGGCCGTACTCGGTCAGTAGCTGGGTAAAAAAATCGGTGCTGTCCATGCCTCAAGGATGCACGAGATTACGCAGCTACTCAACACGGGAGACGTCGAAGATGCGATTCACCAGATTCTGATCGTCCGCAAACACCAGAAAGAAGTCGTGCGCGAGCGTCAGTCGTGCCTGCACGCCTATGACGGTCGCGTCACGTTGCGTCTGGTGCGCCCGGAGCGCGTACATCTGATCGATGCGGGGAATCCGGCCGTCGGCAGCGGGTACCCACGGATCCATGAGCACGCGGGCCGGGTGCCCTGTGTAACCTTCCGGCTGTCGCGGGTCGGTTCCGATAATGAGCGCCTCAACCGTTGAGCCGGCGTCTTCGTCGAGCAGTTCAAGCGCCTCGCGAACGGCACGCCCCACGGCCTGGTGCTCGAAGTGTTCGAGGGCCGGACCCGGGCCATCCGGGGCGACGACGATGCGTGGCTGCAGTGAGCGTATAATGTCAACGACTGCGTCAATTACCCGGTCTCTGCCTCCCCAGCGCTCGAGAACCGCATCTGCCGACTCCACGTCGAATACGGATCCGTACGGCGCGTTTGACAGGCCGAGGCGCAGGTAGTACTGCGCACCGAGCGCCCCGATTGCGCGCGCCGCCTCCACACGCCTCACCGTCGCGAGTTCCGTTCCCGACATGCGACGCGGCGGGTACATGCCCCCGACGGTGCGCCACGGATACTGGTCCAGCCCCGACTCGCCGTCAGTAAACACCAGTACGGCTCCGCGCTTGCCAAGGCCGCGGAGTCGTGGTAGCAGCGACCCGAAGTACAGTACCTCGTCGTCGGGGTGGGCGTGTATGGCCAGGAAATCAAGCGGGCCTTCGGGAAGGTCCCCGGGGGCCGCGAACTCCCGGGCGGGTGGTCTGAAGCCGGTGACCTCCAGTGCTTCCGGGTCGCGGCTGTAGCCGTGTGCCGGTGGCGGTTCGGACAGCGGTGTCGGCAGAGCCGGTACGGAATCGTCCGTTACCGCGCGCGCAACCTGAACCTCGGAGGAGCCCACCGGCAGCGTGAACCAGAACAGCACGAGCGCTGCCACCGCGGCCACGGCAGGGACAGCACACAACGGCCGGTGTTCAGGGCGGGGCGGTCGTTTCCACGGAACTTTTTCGACCGCGTCCACGAAGACCCGCACCTGGCCCGCCCGAAACTGGTCACCACGACCGAGTTCGTACTCGCGGCGTTCCATGCCGTTCATGCGAACAGGAGTGTCCGTCTCGAGAAAGAAGCGTTTTCCATCGTTCCGGATCGTGATCTCGTGGGGAAGGTTTCCGTAGTCAGGGCCGATTCGAGCCGGATAGGACTCCAGTCGCAGCGCTTCCTGCCTGTCGCTTCCGCGAACATCGAGCACGAGAATGGGAGGGCGTCTGTTATTGTGCCGTACGAAGATTCGTTCACGGCGGAAGGCCCGTTCCCGTCGTACCAGCAGGAATACGGCTCCCGCTGCGCAGACGACAAGTATCCAGAATATCGCGGCCATGAGCGTGCGGCCTCCGCGGTACACAGGCTCGCGCACGACCTCGTATTCAATGACAGGCAGACCCGGTGCCGCAGTCTCGGGCCGGAGTTCCGCAGACTCGCCGTCGACTGCCAGCCCATCCTCCGTCTGCAGGCTCTGCAGTACCTCGTGTATCGTTCCCGGTCCGACCGTCGGTAGCGTGAGTACGTGTACCTCGACGTGTTCGGGAATAACCGGTACTGGCGTCGGGATGACCGCCGACACATCCTGACCGTCGGTTACGACAAGAAGGCGTTCGCTGCGCATCAGCGTCAGGGCCCGTTCGATTGCCGGGAGCAGCTCGACCGTTCCCCAGGGAACGAGACGGGACGCGAGAGCGCTGAGATCCCCGGCCTCGACCGGTTCCGGGGTGCGGAGTTCCACGCGATCGAGGTGGTTCGCGACCAGCAGTTCGTAGCGTTCATCGCCGGGCCTTTCGGCAAGCCATGCGTCGAGGGCAGCGTGCAGGCGCCTGGCACGGGACTGTCCGTACTCCTGCGTCGTCAGGCTGAAACTGAGGTCGTACAGAATGCTGGTCTGCTGGGCGTCTGCGTGCACGGTGCAGGCAACAGCAAGCAGGATCGATAGAACAAGCGTACGCACGTTCACGCGAGGACTATAGACGGTGTATGTGTTTTCTGTCCACGCAAACGTGCTACCATTCCGGTCTCATGAAAACACAATTCGAACATATCGCGCTGAACCTTACCGACTACGCCGATGCCGTGCGCTGGTATACGAGGCACCTTGGCCTCGCCGTCGTGCGGGATGATCCCGGGAACAAGGTGTTTCTCGGCGACAGCTCGGGTCGGACCGTTCTTGAACTGTACTCAAACCGTGAAGTGGACATGCCGTCGTACGCTGACATGCACCCGCTCTCGCTGCACATCGCGTTTGCCGTCGAAGATCCGGATGCAGCGGCGGACGCACTGGTTGCCGCCGGTGCCGTCATGGTCGATCCACCGCGAAACGTGGCAGGCGACAGGCTCGCGATGGTTCGCGATCCGTGGGGCGTCTGCCTGCAGTTCATTCGTCGCGAAGAGCCAATGCCATAGACTGGCACGACTCGGTTGACTATATCCCACGCAAATACATACGATTCGACCGTGGAACATGAAAACACTCACGTAACAGCCATGGCGTCCGGGAAGCGCTTTACCCCGCAGATGCCCGAACCCGATTCCGACGGGGCACCTGCCATGGACGGCTGGGGTTTCGCCGACTCCGGATTTGCGATTACCGACGACGGAAAGGTCACCATGACCGGATCGCGGTATCCGCTTAGTGGAAAAGTGCTCCCGCATCTCATTCCATGGATTTCGGGAATACTTGGCATAGACGTCGATCCCTTCGACCGGAACGAACCGCATTACCCTCCGCAGGTTCCCGCGCCTGTGCAGAACCGGAAGTTCCAGAAAGCTCTGGACGATATAATTCCGTCGTCGCGCCAGTCCGACGACGCCGAAACACGCCTGCGACGCGGCCACGGACACACACAGGAAGACATCTGGGCGATTCGGTACGGATCCATAGCTCGCGTGCCCGATCGTGTGGTCTGGCCTGAAACGGAAGATGAAATCGAAGCACTCGTGCAGGCTGCCGTGAAGCACGACGTAGCAATTGTTCCCTACGGGGGGGGGTCCAACGTGTCGGAGGCGCTCCGATGCGATGCAAATGAAACGCGCATGATCGTTTCGGTGGATCTCGGTCGAATGAACCGCATTCTCTGGGTAGACCCGCAGAATCACACCGCGTGCATACAGGCCGGCGCGTACGGGCGGCATATCCACACCGCGCTGAAGGCGCACGGCTTCACTATGGGCCATGAGCCCGACAGCGTCGAGTTTTCCACCCTCGGGGGATGGATTGCCACGAATGCGAGCGGCATGAAGAAGAATCGCTACGGGAACATCGAAGACATTGTCAGGGACGTAACTGCCATTACCGTGGACGGAAAACTCGAGCGGTATTCTGTGGGCCCCCGCGAGAGCATAGGGCTGAACCCGCGAAACCTGCTGTTCGGCTCCGAAGGAAATATCGCGATAATCACCAGCGCCATTGTGTCCATTTTCCCCGTCCCGGATATCCGCTCGTTCGATTCGGTTCTTCTGCACAACTTCGAAGACGGGGTCGCGCTGACCGAAGAGCTGATGCGGCAGGGAAACATTCCGGCGAGCGTGCGCCTGGTCGACAACATGCAGTTCCAGTTCAGTCAGGCGCTGAAACCCGCGACGACGGGAACGCTTGCCCGCATCAAGAGTCGCTTCCAGAAGTTCATGGTCACGAAGCTGTACGGCTACAAGCCGGATCAGATGTGCGTTCTCACGCTCGTATACGAAGGAAACAAACGCGAGGTTTCACAGCAGCAGTCGAGAGTCCGAAAGCTTGCGAAGAAGTATCACGGGCTGACCGCGGGCGCCGAAAACGGAAAACGCGGGTATACCATGACCTTCGCGATCGCTTACATACGCGATTTTGTCATGAAGCACTGGGTTATCGCCGAGTCCTTTGAAACGTCGGTGCCGTGGAGCAATGTCGTCGAGCTGTGCGACAGGGTCAAGAAGCGTGTCGTCGCCGAACACGCCCGGCGTAACCTGCCGGGGAGCCCCTACGTAACCTGCCGGGTAACACAGCTGTATCCGACCGGTGTGTGCGTCTATTTCTATCTTGCGTTTTATTACAAGGGAGTCGAAAACCCCAGCGAGGTTTTTTCCGAGATTGAACACGCCGCCCGCGACGAGATCCTGAAGTCGGGGGGGTCGCTTTCGCATCACCATGGTATCGGCAAGATACGCGAGCAGTTCGTCGACCGCATTCATTCTCCCGCCGGTCGTACAACAGTACAGAAGGTTGTTGCCGCACTCGATCCGACCCGGGTATTCGGGGCATCCAATCATGGAGTTCGCGCTCACAAGGGGTAAGGTGTGGCACATACGGAAACTGTTCTTATAACCGGAGCAACCGGTTTTCTGGGTAAAGTTGTGCTCGAGGAGCTTCTGCGCACGCGACCGGACACGCATGCCCTGCTGATTGTCCGACCTCGCGGAAAGCTTACGGCCGAAGACCGTCTTCGTCAGTTAATCGGGTCTCCGTGTTTCGGGAATCTTCCGGAAAACTGGAGTCAGCAGGTTTCGGCGGTCGAAGGTGATCTTGCCGAGGAGCAGTGTGGACTGTCTGCCGAAGACCAGTCACGCGTTGCCTCGACGGTGACGCACATTATCCATTGCGCGGCGTCAATCGAGTTTGATCTTCCGGTGGCGGAAGCCGCGAAGGCGAATATTACATCGACCTTGAACATCATGAATCTCGCGCGCAGCTGCGACGGTCTAAAGTCAGTCGTGAGCGTGTCGACGGCCTATGTGACGCCTCACCTGCCGCACACGAAAATCGAAGAGAAACTCGTTCCCGTGCCGTGGGATCCCGAGTCGATTTATCGGGAGATTCAGGACGGCGTGGTCAGTACAGAGGATCTCTTACCGAAGAGCGGTCACCCCAACAGTTATACGCTCACGAAATGTCTTGCAGAGCATCTCCTGGTCTCGCGTTTTTCCGATCTGCCGCTTTCTATCGTACGACCGAGCATTATTTCGGCGAGTCGTGAATGGCCGGCGCCAGGTTGGCTCGACAGCCGGGCTGCCTTTGCAGCATTTGTCGCGCTGATAGGCTCGGGTCATTTGCGGGCGTTGATCGCAGACCTCGATACACACATGGATATCGTACCCTGTGACGTGGTGGCACAGGACATACTCGCACAACTCTTTTCGGTCGATCACAGACCGCAGTCCGTCCCGATCCGGCACTCGACTGTCGGGCTCGAGCAGGCGATCACCGTTCGTGAGGCACGCGACGAGATAATCGGGTTTTTCACCGAGTACCCGGTCGAGGAGCCACCGCACCTGCGTTACATAGGCCCACCTGGACGCGCATTTCAGCTGGCCGACTTCCGGGAGCACCACAGACGACTTGGATCGCGCGAGATGCCCATGTCAGACCGCCGGGCAGCCTTCATTCGTCAGCAGACAGACTACCTGAACACGGCCTTCCGGTATTTTACGCTGAACAGTTTCGATTTCAGGCGAACCCTGCCCTGGCCGGGCGATCGCATCGACACCGCCTCGTACATACACACCATCTGCGCCGGTGTCTATCGCTATCTCATGCGACGGAGCCGTCACGAGCTTCTGATCGGCGGGAACAAGCTCGGCCGATTGCAGGAGCACCTCGGTGGCAAGATGCCATCGCTGTTCTCTCCCGACCGATCGCGACGCGTACTCCGTCGCGCTGGCGCGGTGTTGTCGGCAGTGGCAGAACGGGTGACGGTCGACGAGATGTCTCTTCGCGCGGTGCGCGACGCTGCGGAGTCGGGATCGCTTCTTCGGTTCGAGGCGGAACACGCGGCGCAGTCGGCGTTTACTGCACTAATTACCGCGTACGCGCTGCTGATGCGGCGTTCTCTCGGATTCGGTGCGCTGTGGGTGGTCCCGGTCGCCGCGTTGCCCGCGGCGACCGGCGCACAGGGTTCGGTCGCGACGTATGCGCTGCGAAACAGCGCCGCCGGTGGCAGGGGCGGCAGAGTTGACGGTAGCGCATCGAAGCTGACGCGCATGCTCGAATCCGGAGTGCCGGTACACACCGTGCGTGTCCGTATCGATTCCGGCGACGAAGCGCTTCCCGAGTTCAGCGAAGACGCTGTTCAGGGCTCTGGAGTCGGCCTCTTGCGACACCTGGTCGAGTCTCTCCGCGCTACAGGCGCGCAGTACAGGCGCCTGCATCTGGACATCGGGACGTCGTCAGGACTCTAGTCCTATCCCGCGCTCGGCGAGGCGTTCTACCATCTGCTCGTAGCTTAAACCGTGTCGAACGGCGATGTCCCGGGCGTAACTGCTGCCGTCGGGTGATCCTTCCCGAATACGGTAGGTACGCTCGGCACGGTCCCCCGAGATCTCCGCCTCGGCAACGAGCGATCCGAGTCCCTGATAGGCGTGTCGATCTTCGCACACGGACTCCGCGAGGTCGTGCAGGTGTGTTGCAAAAACGCCCCGCACACCGAGCGAGGAAAAAACCCTCAGCAGTTCTTCGGCGAGCACCGCTGCTTCATGCGGACCAGTACTCGAGAGGCTTTCGTTCAGGAGGACTATGCTGCCCCCGGTAATAACGTCTATGAGGCCGGACAGGCGTGCTGTTTCTTCGCTCAGTCGCCCTGTATCGAGACGTCCCGCCTCGGCGCTGGGGAAATGTGTCTCGATGCGATCGGTCGGACGGATCCGTGCAGAACGCGCTGCTACGAAAAGCCCGTTCTGTGCCATGAGATAGAGCAGTCCGGCAGCCTGGGTAAAGGTCGTCTTCCCCCCCTGATTCGGCCCGGTCAGCACGAAAAACCGGGCGTCCCGCCGGAATGAAAAACTGTTGGGGACTGGCCGCCCGGACTCTCCCCTCACGAAGCGCATGGCCAGATGCAGGTTCACCATGTCGTGTACCTCGTCGTCTCCAGTGCGGACGATCTCGGGGATGCATACGGCGATGCCATTGTGTTCGAGCGTCTCGGCCAGATGTATCGCTCCGAGAAAGAATGCCGCATCGCCACGAAGCCCGTTGAGCACTGCGGTGTTCAGGTCGACGTAGCGCCGAAGCGTTCGCTGCACCGGTCTCAGACTGTCGCCAATGAGCGTTTCGAGTTCCTGGAACAGGGGCGACAGGGGAACTTTCCCGCGTGCCGAGGCGGTGATCTCCGGCGGTAAAGGGGTTGCGAATACCGTTGAATCCGTCGAAAAACTCCCCGACGTCCCGAAGAGCCGACCAATAATGCTTCGCTCCCGAAAGCGTTCTGCGTTTACCGACAGGACCGCCACCTCGACCGGGCGCAGCCGCTCGTCCAGGTTCACGCCCAGCGTAAGGCTCTGCCGTTGAAGCAGGCCAGCCCGCATATCAGGAAGCTCCGACCGGAGTCGCAGGAATTCGGGGCGTGAGCGTATCTCCGAGATGCGCGTCGCGACGCCCGACAGACGGGTCGACGACAGCTGCCGGGTTCGCTCGAAGGCCGAGCCGAGAATGTCGACGCATTCGGTAAACAGCTCGAGTTCGCCAAGACGCCAGATTGTCTGTTCGAGTATGCTTCCTGACTCGCGTCGGGTCGTGGCAAATGCCGATAACTCGTCTACCTTCGGAATGACTGACCGGAAGGCTTCGCACAGATCTGCATGTTCGCGCAGATCGCGAAACACATCCTGCCGTGCCACGATCTCGTTCACGTCGTCGACCGGGCGGGACAGGCGCCGCGCAATGCGGTGTTCGCTGATAAACGAAAGGTCGAAATACTGTGCAAGATCCTGTACGCCAAGATCGGTGGCACTGCGCTCGGGCAGTATGTGAGGCGCTGTTGCGTCGGTTCGAAGAAGGCGTAACGACTGGTCCACGCGATAAAGTAGCTATGCGCTGCAGCTTTTGTCAAAGCGCAGAACTGGTCACAACGCAGCTCCGCAGGTACACTGCATGCGTACATGAGACGATATACTCCACATATTCTGCTGTCCCTGCTATGCGCGGTGTTGGGAGCCTGTGCCACACCGGAGCCTGAACCGCCCGCAACGGCCGATCCCGGATTCGGGTATCAGGCTGTTGAGCACCAGCTTGGCGAGATACGCCACGAACCGGCGCTGCCCGAAGAGCAGCCGCTCGATCGGCTGCGCGCAGGCATGACGCGTGCAGAAGTACGCGACATGTTCGGCCCCCCGAACGTCATTGCCCCGTCTACCGTGCGGGACGAGCGCTGGGACTACCCGTTTGGCGAGCTGTATTTCCGCAACGACAGACTGCACATCTGGTTTAATCTGCAGGAGCGACGCTAATGGGTGGGCCAGCATCGACAACGGAACGTCTGTATTACGGGAATGCCCGCACACGGGAGTTCGAAGCGCGTGTCCTCGCTGTCGAAACAGAATACCTCGTGCTCGATCGAACGAGTTTCTACCCGGAAGGCGGCGGACAGCCTGGTGACCGGGGCTACATCGGGAACGTTTCCGTCCTCGATACACGTACATCCGATGCCGGTGAAATACGCCACGTAATCGCACCGGGAACGGCGGGCGACCTTCAACCCGGGCAGTCGGTATCGTGCCGTCTCGACTGGGATTGGCGTTTTGACTTCATGCAGCAGCACACGGGACAACACGTTCTGAGCGCGAGCTTTCTTCGTGTTGCAGGCCTCGCGACGGTGAGCGTACACCAGGGGCTGGAGTATACGACGATAGAACTCGACGGAGACGAACTCCCGGAACACGTAATCACGGCAGTCGAGGACGAAGCGAACGCCGTAATCGCGCGTAACCTGCCTGTGCAGGCCTACGAGGTGTCCGAAGCAGACGTCCCGGGGCTGAACCTGCGGCGGGCCCCGAAGGTGTCCGGGCGTATCCGCATCGTTGAGATACCTGATATCGACAGGGTCGCCTGCGGAGGAGTCCATACGGAGACCACTGGCGAGGTGCAGCTGGTCCGGCTCTGCGCGGTTGAACGCATACGGGGCCGGGTCCGGTACGCGTGGTACATAGGGCAGCGGGCGCACGCGCATCACCGCTTCGCCCGCGACACGCTCGCTGGCCTTTCGACGATGCTCTCCGTTCCTGCCGGGCAGATCACAAGCCGGGTGGACGAACTCGATCGCAGGATCAAGGAGGCCGAGCGGCAGATCTCAGGGCTGCAGGAGCTCCTTGCAAAGGCGCGCGCGGCCGAGCTTTACACGGCCGCTGCGGAAAACGGGGGCACCCCGACGGTTGTTGTCAGTGATCTTGGCGCCGTCGAGCCGTCCGTTCTCCGTGTTGTCTCGGAGTCCCTGTCGGGATACCCGGACACGATAGCAGTACTAATGGCCCGACAGGGCGAGCGCTTTATGTGGTCGGTAGCGCACGGTTCAGGGCTTCGCATTGACGCGCAGGCGATGCGCCGTGACGCGTTTCCACTGGCCGTCGCAAAGGGCGGGGGAAAACCTCCCATATGGCAGGGCGCACTCGAAACTCCGGAACACTTTCCGGCGTTTGCCGATACAGTCGTGCAGCTCGCGGAAATAACCGGATCAACGGGCGGGTGACTGTGTTCGTAAGTCCCTGATCGCCGATGTTTCGTCTTCGCTCAGGGGAAGAAAGCCCGTAAGTTTGGTAAGTTCGAGTACCTGCCTGGGGCTGCCGGTTACCCCGGCGATACACAGTCGGGTGCCGTTCGATCTGTAGAGCGAGTTCGCGTACACGAGAACGCCGATTCCACTCGAGTCGAGATACGGAACCGCGCCCATATTGATAATGACCCCTTCGTGTGTTCCTCCCGCAACCCGGGTTACGACGTCCTTGAGCCGGTACGCACAGGAAATGTCGAGATTGCCCGCGATATCGATTATCGCTATCGCGTCGAGGTGCCTGACTGTAATCTCAGTTTCTTTGTTCATCTGTGGTGATCCTGATTACCAGCAGTGTCTGATCGTCATGCTGCGGCGCGTGCCCGACGAACTCGTCCAGTTCCTCCTGAATACGCGCTCGGATACGCTCGGCCGGCTGATCGTGGGTATCGTGAATGACTCTGACAAGGCGTTCATTCGTGAACTGTTCGTCGGCCGTATTGACTGCTTCCACGATGCCGTCGGTGAAAAAAACGAGAACGTCGCCCGGACACACCCGGGTACGTACCGAATCGTAGCGCATTTCGGGCTCGATTCCAACGGGAATGCCGGGTGTATCGAGTTCTTCTATGGTTTCCGATGCGGCCCGGAAGATCATGACGGGGTGGTGGGCGGCGTTGCTGAATTCCATGTCCCCGCTGCGCCGGTCTATCGTGCAGTAGCTCATGGTCGCGAAGTGATCGACTTCCAGCTGTCCCGACACACCACGGTTCACCAGCGTCAGCGTTTCGTCGGCGCTGCGCTCCGGATCCGCGACGAGTCTCAGGATGCTGTGTATCATGACCATGACAAGCGAGGCCGGGATACCTTTCCCCGCAACGTCGCAGATTGCGCATCCAAGCAGGTCGTCAGAAAGCCACCGAAAGCTGTGATAGTCGCCGCTGACGCCGCGAGCCGGGCGGCTGAGGATGGCGATGTCGAAGCCCGGCCGATCGGTATCCGGGGTTCCCACCAGATTTCCCTGAATCTCGGCCGCAATTTCGACTTCCCGTTCCATGCGTCGTTTGTCCATTGCTTCGAGATAGCGCGCGAAATTCTCTATCGTGTTGGACGCCTGGAATGCAAAGGTCTGCGCGTGTGCAAAATCGTCGTGTGTGAATGCCTGGCTGCCCTCGCTCCGGATCAGGCTGATCGCCCCGGTCACCGTGCCGTCGACCAGCAGCGGAACC
>SKKC01000050.1 GCA_007121695.1 Spirochaetales bacterium
AGGCCAATATATTCGTCGTCTGAAAAATGCGCGTCGAGAAAGTCGTCTTCGGTGGGGCGATCGATCCGGGATACAAGCGAAAACTCTATGTCGTCATGTGCGAGAAGGTTCATGGCGTCGGCGATCTTTTCGGATGAAAGGAGCGTCCTGTCGATGAACAGTCCGTTCTCGACCATTGCATCGTTCAGATCGAATATGGAGTAGTGTTCATCCGTTGCCGTCCGCAGCATGTAGGCCATGGAAAACAGCACGCAGCCGTACTCCCGAATGGAGATAAAGTTCCGATGCGTGTACTCGTACCGGTCTGCAAGAAACGAGTCCTGCCGCAGGGCTCGGCCGAAGGCTTCTTTCGACTCGAACACGGCCTCGTAGAGCTGTCCCTGCGTGTACAGATCCCACGCTGCATCGAGCGACTCCTGGTTCAACCGGTCGACCTCTTCGCGCGAGTATCCTGAAAGCAGCACGACATTCGCGAAACGATTATCCGTCTGGGTTTCGCCACCGGTTACGACCGGTAGAAAGAAGTAGTCCCGGTCCGAGCCGTACATAAGCTGTACGAACTCGTCGAAGTATCCCGGGTCCCCGAGTTCTTCGGCCATGCGAAACAGCAGTAACTCGGATACGGTAAGCTCGTGTTGCGACAGTTCGAGTCCGTACTCGCTCATCATCCGGTCGGCCATGTCCAGACGTGCTCGTACTGCACCCACCGTCTCTGCGTGTTGCGCGTCGATCGTCCCGACCAGTCCGTCACGGTGCGCCTCGTGTTCAAGTACAAGCCCTGCAAACAGGCGCGTCGCGACCTCCGACGGGTTCCATCCCCGGTCACCGAGGCCCGCGAGATGCACGACATCGGAGGCCCCGTCTCGAAGTCGCTGTGCGACAAATGTACCCGCCCCGACATCGTCGGGGGCATCGCCGATCCGCAAGCGTACTGCCCCTGACAGAATGTCCTCGTACAGCGCCTTCCCGTCACCGCTGCCGTAACTGTACAGCGACCGCAACGCCGTTCCTGCCGATCTGGTACCGCTGTATCCGTCGAGGAATTCCGTTTTTCCGGTCAAGCGGTGCGCGGCGATTCTCAGCTGCTCCCGGTAGATGGGCAGGCCCGACGCGATCGACATGATTCTCCCGGCACTCAGGTCCACACCGCCACTCCCAAGTCGAAGCGACGGAGGTCCCCCGCCGATTTTCAGCTCGACCATGCCTGCCGATGCACCGGCGCGGTAGGAGTCGAGTTCTGACAGGGCGGCAAGGTCTGCAAAGTTCAGCAGATTGACAGTGGCACTGCCGGTCAGTCCGTGTTCCAGACCGAGCTCGACCACACTCCCGATACCCCCGGCGACGGAGCGCACCGACTCAACGTGCACTCCGCTGAACCCGGTACTGTCGCCCGCAAGCACGGTCCCGCTAAGGCGACCTGCTGCCCTGGCGAGTGCCTGCGGCCCGGACACGCCGGTGACGAACCGATCGACCGAAAAACCGTCGCGTTGGAGCGCCTGCGCGGCGGCGTGGCCCGCGGTCGTGACTGAAAGATCGGCCGCGGTTGCGACGAGTTGCCCGCCCAGTCCCTGCCCGAAGAGGCCTGCCGAACCCGAAGCTGCAAGGCCTCCGAGGTGGCCGACGCCTGCGGACGCCACGCTACGCACGCCAGCGAGCGCGAAATCGGTCATGTCGGCTTCTCCCGAGACGACGTCCAGAGCAGATGTCAGGACGCCGGTTCCCAGGCTGAGCGCCAGCGACGCGCCTCCGGAGAGAAACCCGCCCGCAATACCCGCCCCCACGTGCATTACGTCGGCAAGGGAAAAGGCGTTCGAACCATCCCACAAACGCACGTTATGGAATCCCTGGCCGAGTTCACCATATCCAGCTGCCTGAAGCGCCTGGTAGTACAGAAACGGTCCGTACAGTTCATGCAGTTCACCGCGTCCGGCGAAGGCAATGTTCCGACGCCAGCCGAGACTGGTATCCGGAACAGGAAAGAGCTCGGGTGCGTAGCCCACGTGCCTCCCGAACGCTCCCGGCTGCATTGTCGCGCTTCCCCGGCGCGTGAGAACTTCTTCCGCGTCCCCATAGTCGAGCAGTTCGGCGATCCACCCGCGTTCGAGCGATCGCCGGATCTCCATGATTGCATCGGGATCGACAGTTCCTCCCCGAAGACGCTCTGCATCGGTTCCAAAGACTCGCTGCAATTCGTCGGCGACGGCAGTCTGGACTGTTTCGATGCGCTGCAGCACCTCCTGACTGCCGAGCGCAGCGATGGCAGCGAGGGATTCAGTCGGGTGCGGGTCGAGCGAATGATCTGTAAACGGTCGGAACGCGCGTATGCGATGTTGTTCACGGATATTCCGGTTCATGGTGCTGCCGACAAGCGTTTCGCGAACAAAGTCGTCGGCCTCGCGACGGAAACCTGCCTGGGTAAAGCCTCGGTGTATTCCGCGCGCCACCGACTCGTTCGCCGACTCGACTGCCCGCACCGCGTCGCTGCGAATTGATTGCAGATCGTGCAGAACGGTACCGGCGTGGGCGAGACTGAGGCGCCGGGCGGTTTCCTCTGCATCCCGCGCGCGCGACTGTTGTACACGCATGCGCACCTCGAGATCCGAGGCGACGGCGTATGTTTCGCTCTGCGTGCGAACGGGCATTCCTGACGCAGCGTCGACCTGCGCCGACGCAAAGGTCTCGGAAAACGCACGCGCATGGCGCGCCCGGGCCAGCGTATCCGACAGAAACCCTTCCGGAATCAGGTCGGCAACGAGGGAGTCAAGCTCGTCCGTGTCTTTCATTCCCGTGGTCGCGACGGCAGGCAGCGCTCGACCCGACCCGATCTGGTAGGCCAGTACGTGAGGTTGTGCGTGCCCGTCTGCAGCTTCTGCCCATCTCTGCGAACGCTCGACCATGGCAGCGTGCCTCCGCGCGTGTTCGGCCCTGCCCCGCTCGTACGCGTCCGCACGGTCGCTCAGCCACCGTTCATAGTTGTCAGCGAGTTGCCGGTGTGCCTCGCGCCAGGCTGCGAGTCCTGCCTCCTGTATTTCCCGCATACGGGCACGACCGGACTCTGCAGTTCGCTGCAGGGACTCAGCCGCCCGGTCGGCGAGATGTCGCGATAGGGCACGGTCGTGGGCATCGCGCTGGTCGAGACGGAGTCTGTGGTACTCCCTCATTTCGGAAATGCGCTGATCTGCAAGATGCTGATGATGTATGGGGACCATCCCGGAGAAACGCTCGTACGCACCAACGCGAGCGCCCTGCAGCGCGATCCGGAAAGCGCGTAGATCGTCCGACCCCATTTGATCAGCATACTTCTGCAGGGGTCCAAGCGCGTCGTCGGAGGCGCTTTGCAATACTCCCGAAGCTGCCCCCAAAGTCAGGCGCAGGTCATGTTGACCTGAGAGGAGGCCCACGTGTTCTGCGAAGAACCCACTACTCACAAACTGCTCGGCACGCTCTACGAGCTCGCGATCATGCAGACCCAGTGTCTGAAACAGTTCGGGTAGTTCGTGAAAACCTCCCGAACGGATACCAGCCAGGTCGGATTCGAGTCTCTCGTGCCGGGCGGCAGTGTTCCCGTAGGTAAGAAAGTAGGACTCAAGCTCGGAAAGCCCGTGTCGCCGATCGTCCGGGTAACTCAAGGCGGACAGATCACGATGCAGTTCCTCGTACGCTCCGGCGGCCCGACCGGCTGC
>SKKC01000083.1 GCA_007121695.1 Spirochaetales bacterium
CCGACCTGGCCTGGCGTAACCCGGAAAAAATGCCGGAATACAAGGTCTGTCGCACCGTAACAGGCCTGTACGGGGTCGTAGACCATGGGAATAACCCGTACCTCGGGAACAGCCTCGCACACCGCGGTGCCGAGAAACTCCGACAGAAGCCTGTAGCGGGATACGATCAGCACCGCATCCGGGTGGAAGACATGAAACAGATTGCGAATGCTCATGGCGAACATCAGTCGTTCCTGCTCGAGAGATTCGTTGACCTGTTCGATACTCAGATGTGCGTCGATGTCGGTCCAGCTCTTGACCGGGTGCTGCTGTTGCAGGCGTGAGAGCAGCGGCTGCTCCGCGATAAAGGTCTCGAGGGTTGCCCTGTCACCGGCCACCTCGTCAGTGGTCGTGCAGCAGGTCGTCGTGCGGCCGATTTCGAGCGCAGTGTGTGTTCCGTTCAGAAAAATCTCGCCATGGTTAATGAAGCCGGCCCCGACACCAAAGCGTACAAGAATAGACAGCAGGCTGGCCTCTTCCTGCGCTGCGCCGTAATGGTAGGCGCTCGATGCAATGACCGATGCGTTATTATGCACGTACACGGGCGCCTCGTACCGGGACTCGAAGTGTTCCCCGATGCGATAGCCGCTTAATCCGGGTATTCTCGGATACTCGAGCACGGTGCCGCTATCCGTGTCGACCAGTCCGGGTGCCGCGATGCCGATACCGATCAGGGCATCGGCAGCAACTCCGGACGCCGACAGTGCGGTAGAGATCATGTTGTCGATTACGCGAAGGGTGGTGTGCCCGTCCGGATCATCGGCAAAGTCTTTCGTGTCACGGTAAATGACTGTGTTGCAGAAGTCCACCAGGATCACTGAAACCCCAACGCGGGAGAAGTCAACGCCGACTGCGTATCCGCTTGTCGGATCAGCGCAATAGTAACTCGGCCGCCGGCCCTTTCGGTCGGTATCCTCAGGAGCATCGGAGAGTTGATCGCTATTGCAGGGATGAATAAACCCTGCTTCCTCGAGTTTTGCGAAGATGCGGAACACCGTAGGTGCTTTCAGACCGGTCAGTTGAACGACCTGCGACTGGGAAATACGTTTATTCTGAAACACCAGTTTCAGAACGAGTTTCTCGTTCGCCTGCCGGATATCATAGCTTCGCAACGCATAGTTAATTATAGTTACTTCTTGGAAAAAACTATACCATAGAGGATACTACACGAGCCCTCTTGTGTATACCGGAAGCTAACACAAACTGCGCGGGAATGAATACGCCCTTGACAGCTTCTCGTGACTACCTCATAGTTACTTACAGTAAGTAAACTGAATAAGACGAAGTGCAAGGAGTCCCCATGAATGCAGATGAGCTTCGCGCCTTGAAGCAGAAAGCAATAGACATACGTCGTATGACGGTCGACGAAATAAGCCACCTTGGTATTGGTCACGTTGGTGGATCAATGTCGGTTGTCGAAGTGCTTGTCCTCCTGTATTACCGGCACCTGAAACACGATCCGGCGCATCCGGACTGGGAGGATCGGGACAAATTCGTCATGTCCAAGGGACACGCGGGTCCGGCCCTGTACTCGGTGCTCGCAGACCGGGGGTATTTTCCGACAGATATGCTGTACACCCTGAATCAGGGCGGCACGAATCTTCCGAGTCACTGCGACATGAACCGGACGCCCGGAATTGACATGACAACCGGGTCGCTCGGGCAGGGACTATCCGCCGCAGTCGGCATCGCACTCGGACATCGGCTGCGAAAGCTCCCGGGGCGCGTCTTTGCCCTGATCGGTGACGGCGATACCAACGAAGGCCAGACCTGGGAAGCGGCAATGTCGGCGAGCATGTTCGGGTTGGGCAATCTTGTCGCATGTACCGACTACAACAGGATGCAGATTGATGGTCCAAGCGAACGCATCATGAAGACCGACAGGCTCATTGATCGCTGGACGAGCTTCGGCTGGTTCACGCAGCAGGTAGACGGGCATGATTTCGAAGCGCTTGATTCAGCTCTGGAACAGGCGATTGCCCAGACCGACCGTCCCGCCATGATTATTGCCGACACGGTCAAAGGCAGGGATCTTCCCGGCATCGAAGGCGATTACAAGAACCACAATATGCCGCTGACCGCAGCGGATGCAGAGCGGGCCTACACCTATCTCGCGCAACTGGAGGCACAGATATGACGTATCGTGTAGAGCGGGCGCTGCCGGTCGAGCAGGCACCGGAAATGCGTGCGGTATACGCAGAGACGCTGATTCAGCTTGCCGAGCAGGACGATCGCGTGGTTGTGCTCGATGCAGATCTCATGCGCGCGAATGGAACCGAGGCGTTTCGAGACAGGTTTCCCGAACGAACGTTCGACGTCGGAGTGGCGGAAGCCAATATGGTTGGCGTGGCAGCCGGTCTCTCAGCAGCCGGTCTGATTCCCTTTCCCGCGACGTTTACATGTTTTGCTGCCCGCCGGGCATTCGACCAGTTCTTTATCTCTGCAAATTATGCGCAGCAGAACGTAAAGCTTACCGGATCGGACCCGGGCGTGGCGGCGGCCTTCAACGGCGGGACTCATATGTCGTTTGAGGATATTGGCCTTATGCGTACGATTCCGAAAATCGTCATCTGCGAACCATCGGATCCGACAAGTCTTCGTGCGCTTCTTCCCCAGATAGCGTCGCGAACGGGCTCGAGCTATCTTCGTCTGCATCGCAAACCGATCGCTCCGTTATACGCAGACTCTGAAACATTCGAGCTCGGGCGCGGAAAGCTTCTGTGCGACGGAACCGATCTCACGATTGTGGCAACGGGTGCCATTCTGGTCGCTGAGGCCGTGAAGGCAGCAGAGCTTCTGGAGAGCGAGGGGATCTCGGCAGCCGTCATCGATATGCACACGGTTAAACCTGTAGACGAGGAGATTCTCGTGCGCTATGCGCGGAAAACGGGCGCCATACTGACCGCGGAAAACCACCAGATTCGTGGAGGGCTCGGTAGTGCCGTCGCTGAAGTTCTGACCGAACAGTATCCCGTGCTGCAGCGGCGGGTCGGAATCGAAGACGAGTTCGGCGAGGTGGCGACACAGGAGTATCTGCAGGAACGATTCGGGCTGACTGCTGCGAATCTTGTTGTACAGGCCCGGACATTACTCGAACGGAAAGGAGCATAGGCAATGGCAGACACCAAATTACGCGTAGCGGTCGTAAGCGACAGGGCGGGGTATCCACTGAAAGCGGCAGTGGTCGAGTATCTGAACGGGCGTACTGACATCGAGGTTCTGGACCTCGGTCAGGACAGTCCGGACGAGGCGAAACCCTACGACGGTCAGGCACCGAAGGTTGCCCGCGCCGTGCAGGACGGATCTGCTGACCGGGGCGTTGCGATATGCGGTACGGGTCAGGGAATGGCCATAGTGGCGAACAAGTTCAAGGGCGTCTATGCAGTAGTTGCAGATTCGGTTTTCGCCGGCGATCGCGGTCGCATCATTAACAATTCGAACGTTCTGACCATGGGGGGATGGATTACCGCGCCGGTTCTTGGCACGAAGATCGTCGAATCCTGGCTTGCCCTCGGGTTCACGCAGACCATGGAAGACAGGGCAGAGTGGCTGTCCTCGGCGTTTTCGCGGATTCAGGCGCTCGAGGAGGAGAACTTCTCATGAGCGCGGATGTCACCCCCGATGATCAGGCGTACATCG
>SKKC01000191.1 GCA_007121695.1 Spirochaetales bacterium
CGAAGTAACCGTAGCTTATGCGGTTGAACACGTAGATCATGACTGCGTCGAACTGGTCGCCCTGCAGCAAGCCGTCCGCTTCCGTCCAGATTTCGCCGACGATGTAGGCTTCGGGGTTGGCAGCTTTCACCCGTGTGCGAAACGTACGCCAGAATTCATCATCGTCTATCTCTTCAGGAACATCCAGACGCCAGCCGTCGGCACCCCGCTGTATCCAGTACTCTGCGACATCGAGAATAAACTCGCGAACCGCCTCGCAGTCGGTGTTGAGCTTCGGCAAGGCCGGAATGTCCCACCATGCGTCGTACCCGTACCGCGCGATGGCGTTACCGTCGCGTATCGGAAGGTGATCGTCCCGGCCAGACGCGCTGTCTATCATGTCGGCCCGGGTTTCCGGCTCGGGATAGGCCCAGGGTCCCACCCCGGGCGAGAGGCGTTCCCGGTCGAAGTGAAACCAGTCGAGATATGGCGACGCCGAACCGTTTTCGAGGGCCTGCTGGAACTGATAGAAGCCGCGCGAAGCGTGATTGAACACTCCGTCGAGGACAATGCGGATATCGAGGGCGTGCGCGGCAGTCACCAGGGCCTCGAATGCCGGGTTCCCGCCGAGCAGCGGATCGACCTGGTAATAGTCCTGCGTGTGGTATCGGTGATTCGACGCAGACTGGAATATGGGGTTGAAGTACAGCGCAGTGATCCCGAGATCCCTGAGGTACGGCAGTTTCTCTGCCACACCGAACAGATCTCCGCCTTTGTATCCGTAGCGCGTGGGAGGCGAGTCCCAGGCTTCGATGCCCGACGGCTTCGGCACACGCGTGCTTTTCGCGAAGCGGTCGGGAAAAATCTGATAAAAAACGGCGTTGTGGACCCATTCCGGTGTGTGAGCGTCTTTCATGGTCTACAACGGTTACACGGAGGCGACTCGCCTGCCAAGCCCCCCGGAAATCCGGAAAAAAAGATATGGCTCGCCGAATTTAATCGTTGACAGATACAGATAGTGGCCATAGTCTGACCGTAGATGATCGTAAAACCGGTTTAGCAAACCGGTTTTACGGTGTGATATCAAATCCAGATCTATTTGCTACCAAGGAGGTAGACATATGAAGCGTACACTACGCTTGGCAGTTGTATTGATGCTCATAGCATCAGTTTCGCTTTTCGCCGGTGGTGCACAGGAAGCCGATCCGAACGAGTTTGATCTGTGGACGCAGGAAGGTGAGGGCGACGGCGGCCTGCAGTTCGTGCAGAGCCTGGCCGACGCGTTCATGGCTCAGAATCCCGAAGTTACCATTAACGTCGTAGACCACGACACCGAGTCGCTTCGTGAAGATTTTCAGACTGCGTCGTTCGCCGGAAGCCCTCCCGAGCTTCTCTGGACGGTCAACGACCATGCCGGTCCGTTCACCGTCGCCGGTCTGATTCAGCCCGTGCAGGATCTCTACAATGCGGCAGATTTCGTCGAGCCACTTGAGCTTGCCGGCGATTACTGGGGCGTTCCCATTTCGAGCGGAAACCACCTCATGCTCATGTACAACCGGTCGCTGATGCCGAATCCGCCTCAGAACACCGAAGAACTCATTCGCATGAGTCAGGATATCATGGCACAGAACAGCGACGTGTACGGACTCGTGTATAACTCGCTCGAAGCCTTCTGGCTGGTTCCATGGCTCGGTGGTTTTGGTGGCGAGGTCTTTGCCGCCGACGGTGTAACGTCAAACCTGAATACCGAAGCCATGCGCAACACGCTGCAATTCCTGTACGATCTCGAGCACACCTACGGAATCGTACCGCAGGGATCGGATTACGCGACCATCGATACGCTCTTCCAGGAAGGTCGTGCTGCAATGGCAATTAACGGCGACTGGGCAATTAACCAGTACCGCAACGCCCTGGGCGACGACTTCGGCATAGCACCGATTCCCATGGTAAGCGCAACCGGCCAGATGCCGGCACCGTATACCAGCGGCAAGTACTTCATGGTGTCCGCGGATGTTGAAGGCGAGCGGCTTGATCTGATTCAGCGCTTCATTACGTTCGCGACCAGCGAAGAGCAGCAGCTGCGCCTGGTACAGGAAGTCGGCGTGCTCCCGGCCCGCCTCTCGGTACTGGATAACCCCATTGTTACCAGTGATCCGCTTCTGACCGCGAGCGCAGAGCAAATGACCTTCGGCGTACCCATGCCTTCAGTTGTGGAAATGCGGGCAATCTGGGACGCAATCGGAAGCGAGTTGAACCAGGTTCTGGGCGAGGGCAAGGATCCTGCAGCGGCAGCCGCAGACATGCAGCGAATTGCCGAGACCACTATCAGAAACATGTAATCCGGAATCAGCCGGAATCGCCGGCGCGTGCGTGTCACGTGCCGGCATTTTTTTGCACTCAAGGAGGTGGAGAGATGGGAAGTCTCACCCCGCAGATACTCGGACAGAGTATTGAGCAGGTCGGCCTGACGATTCTGGCCGTCGTGGTTATTGCTCTGGGTCTGCAGTTCATTTTTTACGGTATCCTTAACAAGGGCTTGAACACCCGTCATGCCCTCCCGTATACACTCCTGATACCGGCCATCGTCGGGCTCTCGCTGCTGGTTGTGTTTCCTATTCTCTACAACATATTTCTCGCCTTTACCGACATGAGTCTTCGACGGTTTGGTTTCGATCGGGGCATGTCTGTCGGCATTGCACAGGGACTGAATAACTTCCGTACGGTGTTCACGGCACCGGTCCTGCAGCAGCAGCACTTTTTCCCGGTCTTCGGTCGGACAGTGCTGTGGACGGCAATGCAGGTTATCGTTCACGTCTCCTTCGGCATGGGGCTGGCCATGCTTCTGAATCGCCCCATGAAAATGCGCGGCATCTATCGCACGATCATACTTATTCCGTGGGCGATTCCACAGATCATTGCCGTATTGACATGGCGAACAGAGTTCAACGCACAGTGGGGTTTCGTGAACATTATGCTCCGGGGAATCGGCCTCGAAGGTATTCCGTGGATGACGAGCCGTTTCTGGAACTTCATGGCGTTCAACATTGTGAACTTCTGGCTGGGTATCCCGTTTATGACCGTGATTCTGCTCGGCGGCCTGCAGAGTATCAACGACAACTACTACGAGTCTGCAGAAATTGACGGCGCGAACAAGTGGCAGCGTTTCACGAACGTGACCATACCCATGATAAAACCTGTCATGACGCCAGCCGTCATTCTTGGTGTTATCTGGACATTCAATAACTTCAACATTCCGTATTTTATAAACCAGCGGGGTCTTGAAACCTCGGATATTCTTGTCACGGCATTATTCAGGGCAGCATTCGAGTTTAACCGGTACGGTTTCGCCGCTGCATTTGCAATCGTGATTTTCGTCATCCTTCTTGGATTTACGGTCGTTTACATGAGAATCACGGGTTTCAGTCCGACGATCAAGGCCATGAATGCGCCTGTTCCCGCGGGCAGCCGGAGGAGAAAATAACATGTCCGAAGTATCATTAATGAAACAGTATCAACTGGGAACGATGGAGCAGATCAAGCGCTACGGGTTCTATCGCTGGTTTTTCAAACGCGCTCGTGGTGACAGTCCGTTCAAGCGAATACTTATACATCTGGTCCTGATCGCAGCCTGTATCATTGCCGCGTACCCGGTTCTGCGCATACTCATTATCTCGGTGCGTCCCGGA
>SKKC01000356.1 GCA_007121695.1 Spirochaetales bacterium
CCCGGCGAGGTGCGTGAGGCGGGCGGTTGCCGCGGCCACGGCCTCCCGAGCGCGCGGCTGGGAGAAGCCGGCCCCCGGGGCCTTGGCCTCCCGTGCTCGCGGCTGTGAGGGTTCGGCCCCTGCGGCGACTCTCCCCGGGGCGTTAGTCTCCCGCGCGCCAGCCGCCGGAGCGTTAGTCTCCCGCGCGCCAGCCGCCGGAGCGTTGGCCCCGGAGGTGCGTTCCTCCGTCCCTGCGTGGGTCGCCCCCACGTAGCGCACGAGTTCGCTCACGAGGAACCCGAAAAACACGCACGCGAGGCGGCTTCGCGGGTGCGCGTGCGTGAGGATGGAGGACTGATCCATCGCTGCGGCAAGAAGTCCATCGGGGCTATGCGCAAAGCACAGCGCCGCTGGTAGACACCGCATCAGCGAACCATTCCCGTTGTCCCGTTCGTCGCGACCGCCGCAAAATGCCGCCTCCGTCCCCGTCTGAAAGCGCCTGATCGCCGCCCGTGTTGCCCCGCCGACGTCAAAAACCTCTCCATGCGGGGTCATGTAGCCCTCGTTGAGCCATCGTGCGTACCTCGCCATCTGATCCCCGATGTTCCATCCGGTTTCGGAAACGCTTTCGGCGAGACACAGGAGCATGGAACTGTCGTCGCTCCAGGTTCCAGCAGGTTGATGATGAACACCGTACGCTCTCATATCGGTTACCGGGTCGTTGCGGCGCTTTTCCCGCGAGCTGAACTCCACGGGAACGCCAAGGGCGTCGCCAATAATTGCGCCGAGCAGGGCGGGGTGCACATGTGTGTTTCCATCAGTTTGTTTCATGATTCGAGCTGCCTCCTCTCTCTGGCCTGCGTGGCGGAATCAGGATAAGCGCCACGAACACCGCTCCACCAAACACAAGATAGACGATCGTGAACCACCACAGGGGTGCCTCGAAAAAGATCAGACTCTGCAGGAGCCGGGGAATAAACGGAAGTTGCTGAGTTGCCTGGCCCGCTGCAGCACGAAGATCCCGTTCCCAGACCGTGAGAACGCACGGGACCCCTGCGACCGCCTGTACCGCGACAATTCCGATGGATGCCGCGTGGGTATAGCGAAACCATCTGCTTCGAACCCACGATCGCGACAGGTATGCACCGTAGAGAATCGCAGCGGCACCCGCGACCACGTACACGACGAACGCGACGTGTACGACGAGGACTGCGTCGGCAAGCAGGATTAACTGCGATGTGTCGAGGTCCGACAGAGAAATCACGCCGCAGATTATATCATACGATCCGGAACAGGGATGTGCGTTCTAGAACCCCTGCATGCAGATGCAGTGTCTGTCGCTTGTGTATGTCTCGTAGCCTGGTGACTGTGCGCAGGCAACGAGGTACCGGCGACCGGCAATGTCATGCAGTCCGTGGCCGTTCGGATTATCCCGCAGAACCGAGGTGAGCGCAGCGGGAAGTTCATCGTCGAACCTGCTCTCGGTACTCTGCGCCAGGACTGTACCGTTGCCACGTGCGATGCACATCTGCACGTCCGCGTCACCACCTTCTGTCAAACGTATGCTGTCGATTGCCCGGTTCAGAGCGGTA
Organism: Spirochaetales bacterium; assembly: GCA_007121695.1. Classification (GTDB taxonomy): domain Bacteria; phylum Spirochaetota; class Spirochaetia; order DSM-27196; family SKKC01; genus SKKC01. The sequence continues at coordinate 1,572 of SKKC01000356.1, forward strand.
TCGGCAAGATCGTGCCACCGGAACAGGATGCCCAGGGCCCCAATTACCGAGCCGTTGGCGTGGCCCGATTCACGCACCGCGGTGGAATACGCAAGGATCTCCTCGCCATGCACGAGTTCACTTGCGTGCACGGTCTGCTCGGCGAAGTCGTCGCCATTCGCTGTTGCAAGCGCGCTGCGGAACCACGGCAGGTCGCTTACGTTCCTGCCGGTGCTCGCGTATCGTGATGGGCGACCATTTGCGATGACTCGTCCGTCACGGTCGGCCAGTACCAGGTCAAAGTACACGGTATACGAGTCGAGAATTACGCCGAGCCTGCCCGATGCAGTTTCGGCTGTTTCTGTGTCTGGCTCGGTCAGCGCACGCACAACGCTGTCGTCTGTTGCCCACCACCGTACATCGCATGAGCGTTCGTAGAGGTTGCGGTCAATAATGTCGACTGCGTTATACGCGATCTGCTGGTAGCGCTGTCCCCTGACCTCAAAGGTCAGCTGATCGCTCATGACAGACAGTTCCTGCATGAGAGAACTGACCTGCGTTTCCATGTTCTGTATGACGGTGTTGGTGCGGGAAACGAGCTTCTGAATACGGTCAGCCACAACCGTGAAGCCTTTCCCGTGGCTTCCGGCACGGGCAGCTTCGATTTTGGCGTTGATCGACAGCACGTGAATGTCTTCGTTTATGTCACGTATCGTATCGGTTGACTCTGCGAGGTTTTCCTCGACCTGGCGGGCGAGCTCGGCGAGCCGGTCTGCACTGACTTCGGAGTGATGGGCCATAGTGCTCCTCTTTGTTACATATGACCCAGTATACTGCATCTGTCGCGTGAATCGCCAGTTCGCCGTTTCGCGTGTGTCTAGAACCGGAAGCTCGTCCCGATCCCGAACTGGATAGCATAGTCAGTAGCGCGCTCATTCCGGAATATCCATGTGCGCAACGTGGTTTTGCAGATTGACCAAACGTTCAGCATACGAGCATGATTTCGTCTGGTGACAGGAGGTAGCACGTGGACACGCGTATGGTTGCTCCAGCTTTTTTCGCTCTGCTCGTCGTTCTTTTTCTATCCGCGTACGCCGCCCTGTTCCTGCTCGCCCCCATCCCTGTGTGGATCAAGCTGCTCTTCGGGCTCGTTCTGGGGGCCTTTATTGCGGTCATGGTGTACGTGTTTGTTCAGCGCGCACGCGAGCTGAAAACGGAGGATAAAGATGATCTTGGTAAATACTGATTTTATTACCGGACGTGAGTTCGATACGCTTGGACTTGTAAAGGGATCCACCATCCGCTCCAAGCACCTTGGAAAAGACATCCTTGCAGCGTTCAAGACCATCGTTGGTGGAGAGCTGACATCCTACCAGGAAATGATACAGGAAGCGCGGGCAATCGCAACGAAACGCATGGTCGACGAAGCGACAGAAATGCAGGCAGACGCCGTCATTAACGTACGATACGCCACGAGCAGCGTGGCATCAAACGCAGCAGAGGTGCTCGTGTACGGTACGGCTGTCAAATTCCGGTGACAACAGCTTCAGACCTCAAAGCGTCCTGACCGCATAGCCACGCTGTACCCGCCCATGTAGACGTCCATGTCGGTTTGATTCTGGTTTTTCACGACTGTACGGCCAGAGAGTTCGCTCGGGCGTCCCATCTCCGAGCCCTGAGATATCCTGAACGTCCGTTCCTGCGGAGCGACCTGGTCCCTGGCGCCCGAAGCGCGCGCTGGTTCGCCGGCCGTTGCGAGCCGGGTGAATAACCCTATCAGCGCGCAGTTCGCGCTTCCGGTGGCAGGATCTTCGAGCACCCCGTCGAGCGGGCCGAACATACGCGCCTGAACGTCAAAGTCGCCCGCCTTCCTCGTATACACATGTATGTCCGGCATGACTCCGGTCGCAAGAATCGTACGCATCGCGTCTATGTTCGGCTGCGCCCGGGCGAGTGTCTCGCGATTCAACACCTCGACCATGACAAACGGCAGCCCGACCGACGCCACGACAGGCGCGTGCTGTTCGGTCACAATATCTCCAATATCGAGGCCAATTGAACGCTCGACGAGCGAAATATCGACCTCCGTCCCCACGCTCAACGCTTCAGGAGC
>SKKC01000387.1 GCA_007121695.1 Spirochaetales bacterium
TCATGCGCTTTCGATTCCGTGGGCCGCACCCGGGCGTCAGATTCTTGAACTCGACATTGTCCTGAGCAGCTACTGCACTCTGGTGCTTTTCGTGAACCACTGGCATTCGCGCAGAGCCGGGGCTGCCGAAACCGAGGCCTCCCGCCGTGTTGCGGCAGCGGTCCTGGCCCGCCGCATCGCCGCCCGGAGTACCGATTCCGGCGTGGTCATCCTGGCAGCAGGCGATCTGAACGCAAACTACGACGACTATGCCCGAGCGCTCGAGGCGTATCCCACCGCGCTTCTTCCGGTACGCCAGTTACACGTGTACGGCGGGCGGGACAGTATATTTCTGACAGACGACTGGTCTCGTGTGGGAGTCCACAGTCTTACGGAACACCGTGCAGACGGTGTCGTGCTGTATTCGCCGTGGAAAGACGGTGCCGGGCCCGGCAGTTACGTGTTTCGTAATGAGTGGAATACCATAGATCATGTGCTGTTCGGCAACGGATTCGGTCCGGACGGCTGTGTCTCGCTCGAATCGTTTTCGGTTGTCGCCGAACCGTTCATGCTCGACAGGCACGGCGCCCCGCGTCGATTCCTGCGGGACAGGGCGACAGGATACTCGGACCATCTGCCGCTTGTCGCCAGATTACGACTGCGATGAACCTTCGCGTCTACCGGCCCTCGAGGCGATCAACGGATTCCGAGAGCCGTCCGAGTTTTCGCTCTGTTTCGGTCGATGCCTTTACTGCGTTTTTCAGATGCGTTCGAAGGATCGAGTGCGCCTGTTCGGTTTCCTCGAGCATGCGGCGAACAGAGGCTACCAGATCGGCGAGTTCGGAAACGTGCGACTGAAAAGCGACACCCCGCATTGCGTGGGCAATCGTCAAAAGGTACAGAAAGAGGGTTCCAGGGCTGACGGGAATTACGCGCAGAGACAGCATCTCCTGCATGGTATCCCCGGGATCCGAGACGAACAGTCGGTGATACAGTCCTTCGCTCGGGACGTACATGAGCGCGTAGGGGGTGGTTCCTGCTTCGGGCTGGATATAGCGGGTTTTTATGGCTTTTGCGTGTTCAATGAACGTTTTTCGTATACCCGACGGAATGGCCGTGGCAGTGGGATTGTCCGAGAGGAAGCGGCGAACTGCTTCGAGTGGAAACTTTGAGTCGACAGGAATAAGGGTGTCTGCGAGAACGACGAGTGCATCGACCCTGCTTCCATCGGGAAAGCTGTGCTGCAGTCGGAATGCATCGGGGGGCAGGTAGTTGCGAAGGAGCTCGGCAAGCATGGTCTCGCCGACTTCACCCCGGGTCCGGGGAACGGAAAACACGCGGCTGAGATCCTGAAGCTGCTCGGACATGACAGACAGGGCTTCGAGGCGCGACTCCACAGCGGCTATTGCCGCACGGGTATCGGTGTCCGAGCCAACGCGCGAGCGTCTGATGAACCGGACAAGTAACCACACAAGCAGGAACGAGAGTACCACTATGAGCGCAATCGCGGCTGCAAGAACCGGAACAGATACATGCATGGATGCCAATGCTACCGGTTTCGTGCGCGGGTTGACAATATTCGGAATCGCTATGGACAATGCAGGCGGGATGGATACGGGGACGCTATGTTTTTGGTGGGATTAAGCTCTCACACGTTTTTTCTGGAGAAGCCACAGCGCATCGTCGAACTCGCGCAGGCCTCGGGCGTGCAGGGCCTCGAGTGGCAGGCCGAGTCGCATTGCCAGGTCGGTGACCTGAAGCAGGCGCATGAACTGCGTACACTGACTGAACAGGCTGGTCTGGTCTGTCTGTCGTATGCCGTGGACGCGTGTGGAGACGAACCCGAGCGTGAACGCGCAGCCGTCCATACGGCCTTCGAACTTGGCGCGTCCATGTTGCGGGTTATTCCCGAAACACGCGTCGAGCAGTCGCTCGGGTCGCTGTCCCGCTGCTATCACTCGGCAGCAGAACTTGGGCTCATGATCTCGGTCGGCCTGTCCGGCGAATCATCTGCAGGCAGCGGCGTTGAAGCTCAGGCGCTGATTGACCAGGCAGGCGGCGAACACGCCGATATTCTCTGGAGCCGCGACCCGTTTCCCTCGGACCAGCACGCCCTGCATGACTTGAGTGCGGTTGCCGAACACGTGGTGGGCTTATACTGCAGTGGCCTGCACCCGGATGGGAATACGCAGGCTCTGGGAGAGCGGACAGACGAATGGGCCCGTTATCTGTCCGTTCTTTCACAGGTAGATGATGATCACTGGATTGTCGTCCGGGGCGTCGAGAACGCAGACCCTGCGGCCCTGTTTCGGGACATGCAGACGCTCCGTCGACTGGTCGAAAAATACGGGACCTGATAGACGCCGGGAGTACACGGCAAGGAGATTTAGATGCGGAAAACAGGTATTCTGCTGTTTCTTTTCGTCGCGGGAGCACTCTTCGGACAGAGTGAGGCCATGCGAAGCGTTGCGGTTCGGGAGGCGCCCCTGCGGGAGCGGCCCAATCACCTCGCACGAGTACGTATGCGACTGTCCTTTGCGGACGAGGTAACGCTTATCGAGACGCAGCGGGACTGGCTTCGTGTCAGGTTCGACGGAACCGAAGGGTGGCTTCACCAGGACGCGGTCAGCGAGGACCGCATAGTCCTGTCGGCAAGCGACCGCGACGTCGGTCGTGACGCCGACTCGAGGGAAGTTGCCCTCGCCGGTCGGGGCTTTAATCAGCAGGTGGAAGAAGAGTTTCAGTCGCAGTCCGGGCTGGATTTTTCCGTCGTCGACCGGATTGAGGCGCGACAGATAGACGAAGATGTACTTCGAGCCTTTCTCGAAGAGGGATCATTGAGCATCCCCGAGGGGGGAGAATCATGAGCATGAACACTGTAATTCGGAGCATGTTCGGACTGCTCGCGGCAGTATTCGTGGTCGGGTGTTCGTCGCTCGGTGCCATCTCGTCTGTCGGTGCGACGATTGGCGTTGCAACAGGCGTTATCGACGAGCGACAGGCCGAGGGCATACGTCGTACCGGGGAGCTGGCAGAGCGGTCCTTCGAAGAGTTTACTCCTGAACAGGAGTATTTTGTCGGGCGGGCTGTTTCTGCGCGAATCGTGACAGAATACGATCTGTACGAGGACGAAGCGGCGAACGCGTACGTGAACAACATCGGCATGATTCTTGCGTACGCGTCTGACCGACCACAACTGTTCGCCGACTACCGGTTTCAGATCCTCGACAGCGACGAACTCAACGCCTTTGCTGCACCGAACGGGCTGGTGTTTGTCACCAGGGGTATGCTTCGGCTTGCAGGGAGCGAGGACGAGGTTGCATCGATACTTGCCCACGAGATTGCCCACATTCAGCACAGGCATGGCCTTCAGAGTATTCGTACCTCCCGGGTAACCGCTGCCTTGACCAGCGCCGCGTTGACAGGTGCGCAGTTCGCCACGAGCTCCGAGATCCGCGAGTTGACAGCCGTGTTTGAAGACTCGATAGACGATGTTACTCAGACGCTCTTTACGGCGGGGTATTCACGGCGCAGCGAAACCGAGGCGGACCAGTCCGCGGTCGAAATAATGCGCCGCGTCGGATACGACCCGCGTGCTCTGGTCCGGTTTCTCGAACGCATGCAGCAGCAGTGGAACCCGGACGGGCCCGGTTTCGCGCAGACACA
>SKKC01000121.1 GCA_007121695.1 Spirochaetales bacterium
GCCGACGAGTACCGCTGCACCGTCTTCCGAAATATCCACCATGCGGCACCGATACCCGCCGCTTCGCTCGAGATTCTCGTTCGCCTGCTCTATGCTCTTGAGCGGATACAGGTACCCTGCACCTTTCAACTCGGCTCTCACGCTCCCGCGCTTCTGGGTCCGTACGAGCTGATCGGCATGGCTTATGTGGAGAATGGGGAACTTCCGTTCGAGATAGTCGCCAATGACCTTGGTCTCGAAATAGTAGCCGGCATCTTCCTGTCTCCAGAAATACACGTTTACCCGCTGCCCCTGCCAGGAGAAACCGGTCGGAGACGTCTTCCCCTTCGGATACGAGATAGCGAGGTATTTCCGCATGTTTTCGACCACGTTCGAGGTGTAGGCACCCGACGCGCCTGGAAACGTCAGCTTCAGCGGTTGTCCCTGAGATATGTTCCGCGACGAGCGCAGCCCGAGGCGATACTTGGGCAGATTCAGCTCTACACGCCGACGAAAGTCAAAAAGCTTCCCGAGAAACTGGACCGACGGTTCGGCGTCTTCCTTGTTCTGCGCGCGAAAGCGGATAATCGTGCCTCGTATACAACGGTCGAGCGTTTTTTCCGACCAGAAGAGCGAGGTAGGATTTTTCAGCTGATTCTCGAGAGCGACGCGACGCAGCAGATTCAGCTCGTGTATGCTGAAACCGCTTTCCTTGCCCTTCACGTAAAACTGCACCCAGGGAAAGCCAAAACCTCCGCCACGGCTGAAAACAATCAACCCGATTATGACGAGGAGTGTTGTAATGACGAGGAAAACTGTCATGAACCCGTCTCTTTCTTCACGATAATTTGTTACATCCGCTCTTTCCGAAGTATAGGATACCGGCCATAGCGCTGTAAAGCGCAATTGACCAAAACGTCTTATATGTGAAAGTTTATATACTGACATGAAACGAAACGTGCTTGCAGCCAGCCTCGCAGTTTTTCTTGCCCTCGCCGCCTTGTTCTCGACAGTCGTCATTGTAACCGCGGGTCGTCAGGAGACTCCGGTCGATCTCGCAGCGGCGTTCGACATCATGCGTCTGACCCCGACCTCTGCTGCGGCGCCGGATTTTACGCTCGCATCGCTTGAAACATCGTCGACGATCAGCATCGACGATTTTCGGGGACAGGTGGTCTTTCTGAACTTCTGGGCGACATGGTGCGCCCCCTGCGTCGCGGAAATGCCTGCCATGCAGACCCTGTACGAACGCTACAGAGACGACGGGCTGGTCGTTCTCGCGGTAAACGTACGTGAAGACGAAGCCACGGTGCAGGAGTTTATCGACAGACTCGGGGTTACCTACCCGATAGCCCTTGACCAGGCCGGAGCGGTTACCAACCTGTATAACGTTCGTGGGTTTCCGACGACGATGATCATTGATCGTGGAGGGAACGTCATAGGCGTAAAACTGGGCTATCACGACTGGGACGAAGAGGCGACCATGAACGCCTTCGGAGAGATTATGCGAATGGGTTCCCGATGACCGACGTCAACCTGGCGCTCGCCTTTCTCGCGGGCCTGTTGAGCTTTCTCAGTCCCTGCGTTCTCCCGCTGCTTCCATCGTACATGTCGTACGTAGGAGGTGTCAGTCTGGACGATCTGAAACAGGCTGATGTAAAACGCAGTACGCTGTTCTTGCGCACCCTGGCCTTTATAGCCGGTTTCTCCATCGTGTTCGTGATTCTCGGCGTCCTGTTCAGTGGTTCCGTGGTACTCATGGGTGGAACCGGACAGATCCTGAACCTGCTTGCCGGGGGGATCGTAATTGTCCTCGGACTGAACGTCATGTTTGACTTCATGAGCCTGCTGAATCGGGAGCGCAGGGTGCAGATGAAGCACGCGCCCCGCGGGTACCTCGGGTCGGCCGCGGTCGGTATGGCATTCGGTGCGGGGTGGACTCCCTGCATTGGTCCGGTACTCGCAGGCATTCTTTTTCTGGCGGGAAGCAGCGCATCGGTGGGAACCGGCATGCTGTACCTGCTCGCGTATTCGGTGGGCCTGGGACTGCCCTTTCTTGCGGCTAGCCTCGCCTTCGTGCCGCTTCTGAAATACCTGCAAAAGGTCAAACCACACTTCGCGACCATCAAGATGTTCACCGGTGGACTTCTTGTCCTTATCGGTGTACTTATCGCCGCCGGGCAGTTTCAACAGATGCAGGCGACGCTGTTTCGCGCCGGGACGGCCATTGATCGCTGGTCGGCTACCACTCCGCGGGTCTCGCGGCTTGTCCTGAGCCTTTCGCTGGCAGCAATCGCGGCGCTCTCCTTCGCAGGGCCTGTTCTTCGAAAGATGCAGGGCCGTCAGCAGGTCAGATTCATGGCTCCCGCGCGCCTGCTCGTTACTTCGGTATTCCTGTTACTCGCGGTTCTGAATGCGACCGGTGTCATCGCGGTCGAACAGGCCATTGTCGCCTGGTTTCTGTACGAAGGGCTCTGACTCGTGTAAGGTATCGCCATGAGTGAAATCGAGAATCTGCTTCCCCACAGGGATCCGTTCCTGTTTGTCGACGAAATTGTGCAGGCAGACGACACAACGATCGTCGGTCGCCGCACCTTCGCCTCCGATTCGTTTTTCGACGGGCACTTTCCCGGGTATCCCGTTGTACCGGGCGTGGTTCTGATCGAAACAATGGCACAGGTTGGCGGTGCAGGTGTGCGGAAGACAGGGGTAATCGGCGACGAAAAACTGTTCTTTCTCGCCGCCGTTGAAAAAGCCAAGTTTCGCCGACAGGTGCGCCCGGGAGAGACCGTCCGAGTCGAGGTCAGCAATCTTCGGGCAAGCGCACGCATGCTCAAGCAGTCGGGAGTCGCCTACGTGGGTGACGAAGTGGCGGCCGAGGCGCAGTGGATGTGCATCGTTTCCGACGAGTCGGCCGTGCCGTCCTAAGGATCGTCGGTCGACTTCAGGCGGGACAGAAAATCCTTCTCGGTTACCACCGTAACTCCCCGTCGCTCGGCCTTTGCCAGTTTGCTTCCTGCCTGTGATCCCGCGAGGAGATGGGTTGTTTTACCGGAGACATCCGAGACAACCGTCCCCCCACGGGCCCTGATTTCGTCTGCAGCACGGCTACGGGGCTGGAAATTCTCGAAGCTGCCGGTAATACACCAGGACTCTCCGGCAAATATCTGTGGGAGTGCGGTCGAAGCCTCGGCCTCCGGCGCCTCCTCCGAAAACCGAAGACCCGCAGTCCTCAGCCGCTCGATCACCGAACGGACAGACGGCCGCGACAGTTCCTCTGCCACTCGAGCCGCCGTCTTCTCGCCGATTCCTTCGATTTCGACGAGTCGATCGACCTGCCCCGCGTCGACCAGAGCAAACAGATCGTCGATGGAACGGTATCCTGCTTCGCATACCAGCTCGACGAACTTCGGGCCGAGGTCGGGGATACCGAGCGACGCCAGGACCGTTCGATACGGCCTCGAACGGGCGTCTTCTATCGAGGAACGAAGCAGCGATACCTTTTTCTCACCGAAACCCGGCAGTTCCCCGATACGTTCGTACTCGAGGTTAAAGATGTCAGGGATCTCCCGCACAAGCCCTTCTGCAAGAAGGACGTTCAGGGTTTCCGCACCGAGGTTCTGTATGTCCATTTGCGCGGTCGCAAC
>SKKC01000312.1 GCA_007121695.1 Spirochaetales bacterium
AAGACACGCATGTGGAACTTGATTCGATCAAATAGCTTTTTGCTCCAAGGTACGAACCAGTCACATTGTATCATGGGTTGTTACCTACATGTACTATGGTATAGCGAAATCCATTTCGGGATTTCTTGATCTTCGACTTTGCGTTATAGCTTGTTCTGTCGTCGTTGTGTAATTCTTTCGTGCTCTATCGAGGTGGTTTTCGGCAGGACTCGGTCTTCAGTCGGCCACATCGTGTGGCCTCCCTTTGACCCGCCTTCGCCGCTAAGCCGACATCGTGTCGGCTTGCGCTCCCTGCCGGTCGCGCCGCGGCTTGGATTCGAGTCCTGCCCCGATTGCAATAAAAAAGCCACAGCACCTTTAAGGCGCTGTGGCTTTATTTAGCAGGGGCAGGACTCGAACCTGCGACCTCCGGGTTATGAGCCCGACGAGCTACCAACTGCTCTACCCTGCGTCGTGGATGGGTAAGATAGTAAATACGGAGCGTGCTCGTCAAGCGTTGGGGAAGGGGTTTCGTGCGATTTATGTCTTTTCGGGTCTTTGAATCGATTCGCCGTTATCGTGCGCCCTGGCGCCAGTCCCAGGGGGGAATGGGGTTTTCGGTGGCCCAGAGGCCCCGGCTGGCGCGGCGGGCGGAGGCCTCGGCTTCGGCGTACTCGGCAGACTGGTCGAACCGGGTGTAGTGCCAGGCGGCTCCTGCTTCGAGCATGCGCAGGTTTACTTCTGCCTCGTCGACAAAGAGCCGGACGATCAGGCGTCCGAAACGGTCGACGTCGGGGACGACGACTCGCACGCGGCTTCCCACGGGCATCATGCGTCTGAGGGTTGCGGTTGCGTCGGCGCCCCACGGCTGGGTGCTCTCGGGAGCGTCGATTCCGTGGAGCCGCGCCCGGTAGGTCACGTCGCCGACCCGCAGGGTTACGCTGTCGCCGTCGGTAATCCGGACGACCTGCGCGTCAAAGACTATCTGCGCCCACGTGGCGGCCGGACCGGCGAGCAGCAACACGACTGCAAGGGCGGTTCGACCGAACGCGCGTCCGACTGAACTCATCATCACCCTTCTACCATAGCACAGTATCGAAGCAGTACCCCGGTCCACACAAGCGCAAGTACCGCGGCGCCGACGATACCGGGAGTCCCGGTCTGGAGGATGATGTTGAAACCCGTGTGCAGGGCGGCGAGCAGCAGTACTCCGCCGACTATGCCGCCGGGGCCGATCCTTGCCCTGCGACCGAAGAGCACGGCCATGGTGGCGGTGGTGAGCGCGTGGAAGGGGGAGACGAGCAGTGACCGGAGAATCACGAGCCCGCTTCCGGTGACGCTTGCAAGAACTGTCTCGGCGGTGCCAAACCCGAAGCCGACTGCAGCACCGGCTGCGGCGCTGTGCCGCGGGTGTTCGGACCACGCGGGGGGCCAGGCAAGGACGGCGAGTGCGGTCAGTTTTGTTGTTTCTTCCATCAGGCCGGTCAGGACGAACATACGCCCGAACTCACTGGCGCTCTCTGGCGCAACAGATACAGGTCCGGGCACGAGCAGCACCACGAGGACAACAGGAATCACGGCGAGCGATCCGGCGCCGAATGCCCGGAGGTTTACACCTGCCGGTTGTCGTGGTTCCCGTCCGTACAGACTGTACAGTACAGCGACAAGGGCAGGGGGAATAAGCGCAATAACGAGTTCGGCAAGCGCCGTCACCCCGATACCGCGTGCGTACAGTGTTTCAGGGCGCTCGAGAGCGTCCGTTCAACGAGCCGTATGTGCTCGTTCGTGCCGACGGTAATTCGAAGCCACTGAGGGAGTCCGAAGGATGCGAGGGGACGAACCGCGACCCCGGAGTCCAGCATTCGCGCAGCGACATCGGCCGCAGGCGCTGGAAGCTGCACGGCTACAAAGTTGCCCTGTGAGCGGTAGTACGAGAGACCGAGGCTGTCGAACATTGCGTACATACGATCCCGACCGAAGCGGTTCTGCTCTATGGAGGTCTGTATGTGTGAGGCATCCTGCAGGGCTACGCAGGCAGCTGTCTGTGCTGCGGCATTCACGTTGAATGGCTGTTTTATGGTGTACAGCTGTCGGATCAGGTCCTCGTTCCCGAATCCGTAGCCAATGCGCAGCGCGGCCAGCGCGAAGAGTTTCGAAAAGGTCCGAAGCACTACCAGATTCGGATAGGAGTCGATGAGCGCGCGGCTGTCAGGGAATGCCGGGTCGTCCGCATAGTCCGCGTACGCCTCGTCGAGTACGACCAGGGTGTCACGCGAGCATGCATCCAGGACCGAGACGACCTCTGGGTGCGTCAGTATGGTACCGGTTGGATTGTTCGGGTTACAGAGCCATACGATGCGCGGCGAGGTCTGCCGGATGGACTCGATAATGGCGTTTGCATCGAAACGTCCGTCGGACATTGGGGCTTCGTGGTAGGCACCCGCGAAGACCTGGGTGACCGATCGGTACTGACTGAAGGTGTGCTCGCTCGACAGCGACGACTCGCCCGGGTTCAGGAATGTGCCCGCGATTATCTGCATTATTTCGTCGGATCCGTTTCCTACGATAATCTGCCCGGGTCTGATAGAATGACGTTCTGCGAGCAGGGAGCGAAGCGCTGTTGCACCGGGGTCGGGGTAGATGTGGAGCGATTCGCCGAGTGCTGACAGCGCCTTATGCACGCGGGGGGACGCGCCGAACGGATTTTCGTTACTCGAGAGCTTTACCGCGTTGCCTCGAGTCGTTCCGGGAATGTAGGGTTGAATGTCAGCGATGCATGGTCGAAGCGTCATGTGTTTCTCTGCGGCGGATTCGCCTTGAGGTACTCGTGATCCTCGCTCATATCAACAATAAGATCGGCGAGCTTCATTTCCAGGCTCTGATCGGTCGTCTTGGCGAAGATCAGATCCTTCGGATTGTCGAAAAGACCCTTTACTGAGCGCATAATTTTAGTAATTTCTTCGTAGGTGAAGCCATTCATTATAATGACTTTGTTATCCAGGGACGGGTGCTTCTGTTCTGCCATGCAGTAATGGTAGGCATGAGAGGCACTGCCTGACAAGAGGTAGGTATGAATTACGATAGAATGACGGTAAAAGCACAGCAGCTTCTGCAGGATGCAAGCGCGCTTGTGCGTGACTACAGCCATGCGACGCTCGACGCAGACCACGTAACGCTCGCCATGATACGTCAGGACGGTGGGGTCGTGCCTCCGCTGTTGCAGCGCATCGGCGTCGATCTGAAGTCTCTCGATCGCGACGTGGAGACGCTGCTGTCGCAGAAGTCCAAGGTCTACGGCGACACGACGCAGATGCAGCTTGCTTCGACCATGACAGGGGTCCTGAACCGTGCGGAGAAAGAGGCGGGCGATCTCAAGGACGAATACATCTCGACCGAGCACCTGTTTCTCTCGATTCTCGAATCGGGACACGCGGTGTCGAATCTGCTCGCCCGGCACGGTATCACCCGGGACGCAACCATGAACGCGCTGCGCTCCGTGCGGGGAAATCAGCGAGTAACAGATCAGGATCCGGAAAGCAAGTATCAGGTTCTGGAAAAATATACGCGCGACCTTACGGCACTCGCGCGGCGGGAGAAACTCGACCCGGTTATCGGGCGGGACGAAGAGATACGCCGCGTCATGC
>SKKC01000082.1 GCA_007121695.1 Spirochaetales bacterium
AAATCAGGTCATTGACCCGAAAATCCTGCGAATGAATACGATAGTCTCCGATCTCCAGAAGATGTTAAAGCGCCTGCTCGACGACAGATTCAGCCTGCAGGTTGTTCCTTCCGACGACGATCCGTCGGTTCTTGTCGATCAGGGTCAGATGGAACAGGTACTGCTGAATCTGGTCGTCAACGCTCGCGACGCGATGACAGACGGTGGTACCATTTCGGTGACGGTGCAGCTTATACAGCTGGAAAAAGCACGTGGGGTGACCACTGGAGAACTGACTCCGGGTGCATGGGTTGTGCTGAGCGTGCGAGATACCGGACATGGCATCCCCGAAGAGGATACGGCTCGAATATTCGAGCCCTTCTATTCGACCAAGTCAATCGGGAAAGGCACCGGGCTCGGTCTTGCAACCGTATACGGGATCGCTCGGCAGCTCGAAGGTCATATAGACGTGCAGAGCGAACTAGAGAAAGGAACGCAGTTTTCGGTGTATCTGCCCGAATCGCACGAAGACAGCCAGACAGTCGAAAGCGAGAAAACGGTGCAGTCCGGCATGACAGGTACGGAGACCATTCTGCTTGTCGAGGACGAGGATCCCGTCAGAGAGCTCGTAACACGAGTGCTGGTTCAGCACGGCTACAAGGTCATTGCAGCGCAGAATGCAGGAGAGGCGCTTCTGATCTGCGAAAAAAGCGGTGGAAAGATAGACATGCTCGTTACCGACGTCCTTATGCCGCACGTGACCGGAATTACCCTCGCGCAGCGCTTACTGGTAGCCACGCCTGCCATGAAAGTGTTACTTATTACCGGGTACGCGGAAGAGTTATCCTCCCTGAAGTCAGATGAACGAAAGCTCGGCCTGCCGGTTCTACAGAAGCCATTCGAACCCGCAGAGCTGCTTCAGACGATCAGGCAGATACTCGATACCTGAATGGAACCGCATACACGGACCGCTATCCTCGTGCAACAAAGGTAAGTATGACCCGATCACGTATTCGTAACTTCTGTATTATTGCCCACATCGATCATGGAAAATCCACGCTCGCCGACAGATTCATTCAGCGGGCGAAGCTCGTAACCGATCGTGAGTGGCACGACCAGGTTCTCGACTCCATGGATATCGAGCGTGAGCGCGGAATCACCATAAAAAGCCAGGCTGTCTCCTTGCCCTATGAGGCGAATGACGGAGAGTTGTACGAACTGAATCTCGTCGATACGCCCGGTCACGTGGACTTTACCTACGAGGTGAGCAGGGCGATCTCCTCCTGCGAGGGCGCGCTGTTACTCATAGACGCGACGCAGGGCGTAGAGGCGCAGACCCTTTCAAACATGTATCTCGCGATGGATCATGACCTCGAAATAATCCCGGTTATCAACAAGGTCGATCTTCCAGGGGCGGATATCCCCGGTGTAATCCACCAGATCGAGCACGAACTGGGCATGGACGAAAGCCAGATTGTTCAGGTCAGTGCGAAAATGGGTATCGGAGTCGACGAACTTCTTGAAGCAATTGTTGCGCGAATTCCACCTCCAACCGGCGATCCTGATGCGCCGCTGAAATCGATTATTTTTGACAGCAACTACGACCCCTACCGCGGGGTAATTATGCACGTACGTGTATTTGAAGGTACCATACACGGGAACGAAGCCATCCGGATGTGGTCGAACGATTCCGAGTACGATGTCGAAGAACTCGGCAAGTTTCGAATAGGGCTCGAAAAAGCGCCAAAACTCGTGGCCGGTGACGTCGGCTACCTGTTCGCGGGTATCAAGAACATTTCGGATGTACGGGTCGGCGACACGATAACCAGCCGTAAACGACCGTGCGATGCACCCATGCCGGGATATCGGCCGGTAAAGCCGGTCGTGTTTTCTTCCATTTTTCCGGTCGATGCCAACGAGTACGACGAACTCATAAAGGGCATGGAAAAGCTCACGCTGAACGATGCGAGTCTGACCTACGAGAAAGATAATTCTGCAGCCCTCGGGTTCGGCTTCAAGTGCGGCTTTCTCGGTCTCCTGCATCTGGAAGTCGTGCAGGAAAGGCTGGAACGCGAGTTCGATCTGAACATTGTCCTGACGGCGCCCAGCGTTCGGTATCGCCTCAAACTCAAGAACGGCGAAGAGATCATGGTAGAGAGCCCTCACGATTTCCCCGACCCCGGCACCATAGAAGCCGCCTGGGAACCCTACATCAAGGCTTCCATAATGACTCCGACGACCTACGTCGGAAATGTCATGAACCTGTGCATGGAAAAACGCGGTATACAGACGGGGATGCATTACCTCGACGAGAAACGGGTGGAACTCACGTACGAAATGCCGCTGGCCGAAGTGCTCTACGATTATTACGACAAACTCAAGTCATGCAGCAGGGGGTACGCGTCCTTCGACTACGATCTTGCCGATTACAGACAGACGCATCTTGCCAAACTCGATATTCTGGTCAACGGGAAGTCCGTCGATGCGCTGAGCCAGCTGCTGTTTCGGGATCATGCAGCAGCGCGTGCACGTATTATCTGTAAAAAGCTGAAGGATGAAATTCCCCGGCACCAGTTCAAGATACCGCTCCAGGGAGCAATCGGGGGAACCATTGTCGCACGGGAGACGATACCCGCCCTGCGAAAGGACGTAACTGCGAAGTGCTACGGCGGGGACATTACCCGAAAGCGAAAACTTCTCGAAAAACAGAAAGAAGGCAAAAAGCGAATGAAAATGGTCGGGAACGTGGAGCTACCGCAGAGCGCGTTCCTGTCGGCTCTGAAAGGCGAAGAGGACTGACGGCAGCACCGCTTCTATGACGGCTCCCGGGCTACACGGGTATTCGCGATGTGATTCAGATGCTGCACGTAGCTCTCGATGCGGCTTCGAACGCGAACCCGTCCACGTTCACTCGAGAGAAAGCCCGACTCATAGGCATCCGGAAAGTCGACCCACGCGTAGTCAAGGTCTGTGAGTTCGTCCAGTGAATTCATACTCCGTTGTGCATGTTCCAGGAGATACTGCTCGTGGGCAATAAACGACCGTGCCTTTGATTGCCAGTACTGCCCGCCGCCCCGTAACTGGTGAATCCCGCTCACTCGCGACAGTGCGGTCCCTTCGACCGGGAGCTGTGTGCGAAAGACATCACGGATCGCGTCAACGCCGGATTCGGGTATTCCAATATCGGGTCCGGTGCGCGGGAAGGTATGCGTCCGCGTGGAGGGCAGCACCTGCGTGAGTTGTGGAACATAGGACAGGAGCACCGAATCGCTCGTATACGACCGAACATCGGACGTACGTCGGTGCACAAGCGGGCGTGACATTGCCAGCTCGTACAGAATATCCGGAGTCAGACGACCGCTTCTGATCAGTGACAGGGTGGTAGAGAGCGCGTGTTTCGCGTGAGGCTTGCCCGGGACGTAGGAGAAATCGAAACCCGCGAGCATAATCGGTCCTCCAGTCAGACGCGCAGCAATCTCGCAGGCAGTGACGCCCACAGATCCAAGTCCGGGAAGCTGCATTCCATCTTCAACGTAAGACGCGATGCGGTCGAAGAGTCGGAGTTCGGCAAAGCGCGTCGCTACGGTAAAGCGCCGGTTCTCCGGCCAGAGACGGATCGCGTC
>SKKC01000279.1 GCA_007121695.1 Spirochaetales bacterium
ATCGATTTTGCCCGCGAACGCGGCGTGGGCATACTTGAGGCGTACCCGATCGACCGGGAACATACGTCGGACGACACATTTCTCTGGAATGGCCCCATGTCGATGTTCGCGAAGGCGGGGTTCGTCGAGGTGGCGCGCCGTCGCCCCGACCGGCCAGTGGTCCGCCTGCAGCTGTAATCATGGTAACACAAAAACTCGCTACGAAGCGCCAGCCCACAAAAACCGCCTACCTCACGATAGACGATGCTCCATCCAGCGACCTTCAGGCCAAGACAGACTTTCTGACAATGGCGGGCATACCAGCGGTTTTTTTCTGCATTGGCAGTCAGGTTACCCCGGACCGCGAAGAATCGGTCAGAGAAGCAATCCGTAAAGGATTTCTGATCGGAAACCACTCCTGGAGTCACCCCTCGTTCGAGACTCTGTCGATCGAGGAAGCCACCGACGAGATCAGCCGCACCGAACAGATCATAGAACGGCTGTATCACGAGGCGAGCGTACCACGACCAATACGGTTGTTCCGGTTTCCCTATCTGAACAAGGGAGGTCGGCACAGGGAAGCGCTTCAGGAACTGCTCAGGAAGATGGGCTTCCGGCAACCTCATTTCGAAAACCTGACCCTGACTCCATTCGACGAACAGCCTGGCGATGTCGACGTCAGCTGCACCTACGACACCATGGACTGGACCGTGGCGAAGGGTATAGGGTTCAGGCGTCCATCTGAAGATTGACCCCACAGTAGGCGCACCCGTACTTTTGAACTGGGAGCAAATGATGTTGAAATCTGTTTTTGTCGTTATCGTCGTGTTCGGTGCCGCCGCATGCGCGGCACCGACGCCAAATGGCCTTGTGGTTCAGGATGGAGCGTACGAAGTCGAGGTGGTTATAGAAGGCTTTGAGCGCGCATGGGGACTCGATTTCCTGCGTCCACACGAAGACGGCATGGCGCTGGTGACCGAACGGACAGGGAGCCTGTTTCTGGTAGACCTCGAGTCAGGCGACAGACAGGAAGTCGGCGGCGAAGTACCGTCTGTAGTCGCACGAGGTCAAGGCGGCCTGCTCGACGTCGCGGTACACCCAGACTTCGGGGAAGGTGATAACCACTGGATTTACCTGACCTACTCCGGAGCGAATGAAGCAGGAAACGCGTATGCGACACATCTTGGTCGTGCCAGACTGAACGCGAATGAACCAGCGCTCCACGACTTCGAGGTACTGTTCGTCGCTGAGCCGTTCGACTCGTCGAACGGACACTTCGGATCACGCATAGTCTTTAACCCGGACGGATACCTGTTTATGAGTTCAGGCGACCGCCGTCAACGCGATTCAGCGCAGGACCTCTCAAGCGGCTGGGGTAAGATATTCCGCTTTAACGACGACGGCAGTATCCCATCGGACAATCCTTTTGTGGGCGTTGACGGGGCTGTGGACGCGATTTATACCTACGGCCACAGGAATCCGCAGGGTCTCGCCATTCACCCGATAAGCGGAGCGTTGTGGCAGAACGAACACGGTGAACGGGACGGCGACGAGATCAACATCATAGACACTCCTGGTGGAAACTACGGCTGGCCTGTCGCGACCTACGCTCGGGAATACCCGACCGGGCGGCCCATCAATGACTTTCCGCACGAGCGCGACGACATTGTGAACCCCATATTCTGGTGGGACGGTACCCGCTACGACGACGGACAATCCGGGTTTCCCCCATCGGGCATGGCGTTCACGAGCGCAGGGCTTTTCATGGGCAACCTTGCCAATCAGTATCTTGGCTGGTTCGATCTGCAGGGCACAGACCGTTCAGACGCGGAAATACTCGGCGAAACGCGTATCGTCGGCGGATACGGGCGTGTCCGGGACGTACGGTCACCCGATCACAGCGACATGCTGTACATCCTTATAGATGATGACGACGCCCCTCTGCTAAGAGTACGCGTTCTGGAATGAAGTTTTTTTGTTGCTCCCCGTACTAATATTGTGACGCAGTCTTATCTCCGATAGTATGGATTCGTGTGCGCAAAATTTGCGTATATAAGATGAGGAAAAGGAGATAGGAATATGCAAGCTCATAATCGTCGTACGTTTATGGCAGGAGCCGCTATTGTAGCGTTCTCCCTGCTGTTCATGCTCGGGTGCGAGCCTGAGCGGGTCGTAATACAGGATGCGGACGCTGACAGCAGTCCGGTATTTGTCGAACTGACCGACTGGGTCCCGGCGACACGTGGAATCGACTATGCGAACGGGACGTACCGCGGCGTGTTCGCTGACGGCGGTAACGATCAGGTCAATGTGCAATTCTCGATCGAGGATAATATTGTCACTGCCGCAAGCTTTCGGCACCTCTGGTATGGGGGGAACGACTTCCGGAACACCGATGATGAAACGCGTCAGGCAATAGCCGATCAGCACCGGGCAGCGCTTGAAGCGCTCATTGGAGAAGATATCCGCGTTGCGCTCAGGCTCCTGTATGAACCTGGAAGTCTGATTGGAGACGAGTTCGATATTGACGGTTTCACCGGTGCAACAATCCGTGGTAACAAAATCATACAGGCTATACGCGACGGCCTTACACGCGGTGTATACCGCTTCGATAACGGGATTCCGGAGCATTACTATCCGGTCGCTGCTTCAAGCTTCCAGGACGGCACGTACCGCGGTACGTTTTCCGACGGTGGCAATATGCAGGTCAACGTTCAGTTGACGCTTGAAAACAACATGGTAACTGCGACGCGCTACCGCTACCTCTGGTACCGTGACGTAGACTACCGAAGCTCCGAAGACGAGACAACCGTAGGTCTGCGAGTTCAGTACGAAACCCTGCTCGAGTCACTCATTGGGCAGGATATCCGGACCGCTATACGTGCAATGTACGAACCGGGCGATCTCGTAGGACCGGAATACGATATTGACGGCTTCACCGGTGCGACACTGCGCTCTACGAAGGTCATTTCGGCGGTTCGTGACGCATTGAACCGGGGCGTGTACGGGTTCACGGGCGAAATTCCTGCCGGTTACCGGAACGTGACGCAGGAAAGCTTCGAGGATGGACGGTACAGAGGAACCTTCTCCGATGGTGGAGAGATGCAGGTGAATGTTCAGTTCGATCTTGAGAACAACATTGTTTCGGGCACAAGGTTTCGTGCGCTCGCATATCGCGGGACCGACTTCAGAAGTGCCGAAGATGACCCGATAGCCGCCATCGCACAGCAGCATGTCGCAGCCCTCGCAGCGCTCGAAGGGACTGATATTAGGGGTACGCTTGCGCTGTTGTATCAGCCCGTACAACTCATTGGTACGGAGTACGACATCGACGGTTACACCGGCGCTACGATTCGTGGCACCAAAATACGCTCGGCAATCCGGGATGCGCTTAATCGCGGTCCCTACAGTCTTCCCTGATACGTAAAACGGGAGCCTTCGGGCTCCCGTTTCTTTTTCAGATCCTATCGCCCGATCTCGTCCGGGTGAGGACCTATGCGCCGGTTCTGATCGAGCGCATCGATTGCCCGCATGTCTTCTTCTGACAATTCAAAGTCAAAGATGCCCGCGTTTTCTTCTATCCTTTCGGGGTGTACGCTCTTCGGAATGGTGACTACTTCGTGCTGTAGATCCCAACGCAGAAGCACCTGCGCGGGTGTCTTTCCGTGCGACGCAGCAATTCCTGTAAGCACGTCTGAATCGAGGATCTTGCCGCGCATGAGCGGACTCCACGCTTCATACTGAATCCGGTGTTTCCGGCAGAAGTGGCGCAGTTCGGTCTGCAGCAGGCGCGGGTGAAACTCCACCTGGTTGACCGTCGGCACGATCTCGAACCGGGACATTATTGTTTCAAGATGATGTTCGAGGAAGTTACTGACGCCGATCGCACGAACTCTGCCATCCGCGTAGAGCTTCTCGAGCGCTTTCCAGGTGTCGGTGTAGAGTTCGGGCACCGGCCAGTGCACAAGATACAGATCTACAACGTCGAGTCCGAGTTTTCGGACCGACACGTCGAAAGCTCGTAGGGTACTATCATACCCCTGATCCGTGTTCCAGACCTTTGTGGTAACAAAGATCTCGTCTCTGGGTATGCCAGACTCTGCAATCGCGGCGCCCACGTCTGCTTCGTTTTCGTAGAATGCGGCCGTATCTATGTGCCGGTAACCGGTTCGTAACGCATGACCAACGGATGCGACTGTGTCATCTCCCGGAGCAGCCTGGAAAACTCCAAATCCAAGCCACGGGATTTCTACGCCGTTATTTAGCGCAACTTTCGACTGAATGGAAACTGGTTTCATGCCCAATACTATACACCGACACAACGCTGGCATAAACCGCATGTGGTGACGCGGATCTTCTAAAGTCTTGCATCGATCGTACCGCACTGTATTCTGCCGAACAGAACGGCCGTGACCGTGTCGAACTCCGGGCAGCCGATGGAGCGACATAGAGCCCAATAGAATTTCTCAAAAAGGTCTGCGAGGTCTTGATACGGGAGTCCGGTACACGTACCTTATGCGTCGGATCCCCAACTCATGATTGCCCATAAAGAAACGTTTGTCGCAACAATACCGGAATCTGTCTCGACGAACTCAGCACAGTTGAGAACCCGTACGATCGCAGTATTCGCGTTTTTCGTGATTGTCGTCAGTTTTCTGGATACCATGGCGCAGCTCCCGGTACTACCATCCTTCATACGATCACTCGGAGCCGGTGCTGGCATGGTCGGCATTGTGCTTGCAGCCTATTCTGTCGCGAATATGGCAGGTAATATCGGCGCCGGGCTGGTAATAGACAGACTCGGGCGAAAGGCTGGCATCCTTGTCGGCATGGTCGTTGCCGGGGGAGCGGTGGCGCTGTATGCGATAGTCGGGTCGCCGTTGCAACTGCTGGGGCTACGGGTCGTTCATGGTCTCGGAGGGGCAATTCTCATTCCCGCTGCATTCGCCTTCTCGGGTGATGCAGCGAACCCGACGAGTGCCGGCCGTGCCATGGGACGCGCTGGCGCGGCGGTTGCGCTTGCCGCAATGATAGGCCCGGCCGCTGGCGGTCTTGTTCAGGCTACGCTCGGCGCCCGGCCGCTCTTTCTGTCGCTCGCCGCCCTGCTCATTGCAACCAGTGTTCTCGTGCTCGTGTTCCTCCCGGAAAGCTATCGCGAGGTTCGACCCGATACGGCTCCCCGACTTCGCGCGAGACGGCTCGGACCCGTGCTCCGGGATAGCCGGTTGCACTTCGTATACGCGGCCATTTTTTTCGTGCAGTTGGCTATGGGAACGCTCTCCTTTGCGCTTCCCCTCGCCGTTGAAACGGCCGGTTTCTCCGCCGCCCGGACGGGCATGCTCTTCAGTATCTTCTCTCTCGTTGCGATTACGTTTTTTATGGCGCCCACGGCAGGACTTTCAGACCGCTACGGCCGACCGGTTGTGATACGACTGGGTATGTTCTTTCTTATGCTCTCCCTGGGAGTTCTGTCGTTCGGGACCGGTCTCCTGCTCATGGCCTTCGCCATGACGGTGTACGGCATCGGGTACGGCCTCGCGTTTCCTGCGATGTGCGCTACCGTTGTAGACAGAACCGACAGGACAAATCGGGGTACCGGTTTCGGCGTGTTTTATGCAGTCTTCTCCCTCGGAGTTGCAGCCGGGCCGGTTATATCCGGTGTGCTCGTCCAATCGGGAGTTTCCCCCACGCTCGTTACTGCCGGGGTACTCGGTGTCGCACAGCTGGTGCTGCTTGTGGCAGGACACCAAAAAGACACGCTACCCGGCACGTAAAACAGGCCTAGGTCGACGCGATCTGTTGTTTCATCGCTTTTGCGGCCAGTGCATACCCGCCGTCTGCCGCGTCCACGAAGTGTACCTCGTTCCCGGATTTCATGTGCATAAGACAGGTCATGAGCGCGCGATCGGATCGGTGCATGCCATAGAAAATGCTACCGTTCGCCCGACGGTTCTCAAGAAAAGCCTCAAGGTCTGATACCTGCGCAGAACTCAACGCGAGTACCATTTTCAGCGAGCCATCGAACTTCTGGAAGTCGGCGTTCATGAGGAAATTCTGTTTGATATTGCGGATCTCGATTCCCTGCGCTTTCATGGGTATCCTGAAACGGATAATGAAACGCATCATGGGAATCATTCCCTTCAACATGAGGCCGTAGAAAAAGTGTCTGATACCTCGACGCTGCCGGCTCATGACCCGCTGCTCCCGGTACGCTTCCTTGAGGGAAGCCGTAAGACCGTCATTGTTCAGTGGATGGTACTCGCGCGGATTCCCGAGAAGGGCCTCCAGGTCCGCCAGTACTTCGCGCATGCGCTGCTCGCGTTCCCGCCCATGTG
The DNA here is from genome assembly GCA_007121695.1 of Spirochaetales bacterium. Taxonomy (GTDB): domain Bacteria; phylum Spirochaetota; class Spirochaetia; order DSM-27196; family SKKC01; genus SKKC01. The sequence continues at coordinate 6,315 of SKKC01000279.1, forward strand.
CCCCACGCCCCTTCACGATCAGCGACACAGTCTCGCCCTTGTTGCTCGGAATATCGTTCCACCGGCAGGTAAACCCGGAGTAATCAGCCTTTGACGACACCGGCCAGTCTTCGGGAATAATCCACGGATTGTCGGGTGAGGGGTCTTTCAGAAGTTCTTCGGCGAGATCGCTCCCACGACCCGCAATTATCGCCTGCTCGTATGAGTCGCTGACATGAACTTTCGCAACCTTCACCCGCGCGCCGCGACGGTCGAGTTCTGCAACAGGGATAATGCCAATCCGGAGTTCCAGCGAGAACACGTCGCGGACAAGTGCACGGGTATCGGCGAGCACGTTCCTGACTGCCTCGACCATGTGACCCGGGATCAGGTACGTCATGCCGTCGCCGCCAAAAAGGAAGGGAAACTGCATGTCGCTTTTCAGGTTGCTGATCGCCATGGCCGCAATACACCCGGCTGTATTTACTTCCTTGTAGCGTCCCTCTTCGATCGCTCGGGTCGAATTGACAACGTCGGTCATGACCACAAACCAGGACCGTGGCGCATCGAAATACAGATCGCTGCGGAAGATTCCGTAAAATGACTCAATCGAGGGCAGATCCTCGTATCGGGTGTATTTTTCATGCATACACAAATATACAGCTCTCTGCTCCGGACTGTACACACATTCCGGATTGCTGCGGTGTGCAGAACCCATTAGGATACCGAGATGAAATCGACGGGTTTTGACCGCGATCTGCAGTACGTGAAATTCTGCCTCTACGGTTTCCTGAAAAACCTCCGCTTCTACGAACCGTTTCTGATGCTGTTCTTTCTCGAGAAGGGCCTGACGTTTGCAGAAATCGGTACGCTGTACGCGACCCGCGAGATCTTTATTAACCTCTTCGAGATACCCTCCGGCGTGCTTGCGGACGCAATGGGACGCAGGATTACGCTTGCCGCGTCGTTCGCCGGGTACATGGTCGCGTTCGGGACCTTCTACGCAGGACAGGAGTTCTGGCTCCTGCTCGTAGCCATGACCCTGTACGCATTTGGCGATGCGTTCCGGACAGGCACACATAAAGCCATGATCTTCGACTACCTGAACGAGAAGGGGTGGTCGCATCTGCGGGCGCACTACTACGGGCACACGCGCTCATGGTCGCAGCGCGGCGCGGCCGTTTCGGCCCTGCTTGCCGCAGCCCTCGTGTTCCTCCAGGGCTCATATGCACCCGTGTTCCTCTTTACGATGATCCCGTACACGCTCGACATGATCCTGATACTCTCGTACCCGAAAAGCCTTGACGGTCCACGACAGGGCAGTCAGAAGTCCGTGCGGGACGAGTTCGCAGGAGTACTCCGGTCGCTCGTTGTAACCATGAAACAGGCCAGGGTCAGACGCGCGATCGCGAACCAGGCGCTGTACACCGGGTACTACAAAGCCTGCAAGGACTACCTGCAGCCGATTCTCAAGACCGTAGCCTTAAGCGCTCCGATACTCTTAAGCTTAGCCGACCAGGAGCGGACCGCGATTCTCGTCGGAGTCGTCTACGCGGCGCTGTTCGGTATTACTGCGTTCGCGTCACGACGGTCCGGGCGACTCGCTGACCGCTACCAGGACCTGATCCGACCCCTGAACCTGACGCTTCTGGTCGGCATAGGCCTCGGCCTTGCCGGAGGATCACTCTACTGGCTCGGGCTTCCCGCACTCGCCGTTCTTCTGTACATGGGCATTCCCGTTGTCGAAAACCTGCGGAAACCCATGGGTATTGCGTTCGTGAGCGAGCGAATGGAACAACAGTCGCTCGCCTCGGGGCTGTCGGTTGAATCGCAGGTCGAAACGCTCTTCGCGGCGGTCATTGCCTTCTTTCTCGGGCTCTTGAGTACGCTGCTCGGACTTGGTCCTGCGATTGTTATCGTCTCGGTCGGTGCCGCAACGTTCGGGGTTCTCATTCGCTTGCGGCACGAGCCGGCTACGACAGAAATGCGAGTACCTCCCGGTCAAAGTCTTTCGTCTCGGTAAACGCTCCGTGGCCAAGACCCGGAAGCACAACGAGTCTGCTCCCCGGAATCTTTTCCGCAGTTTCCTCCGACGTACCCCGGCCAACCACGTCGTCGCTGTCGCCGCCGATAACGAGCGTCGGACACGAGATCCGTTCGAGTTCGTCGTAGGCATCGTGACCTATGCACGCGTGCGCCTGAGTAATGAACCGCGAGAGATCCTTTGGCCTGCCTACGCGGGTAATGATCGGGTACATCATTCTGTACTTCTTTTTCTGAATCCAGGCTTCGGTATACGTCTTTTCTATGGAGTCGATGGCGAGGCTCCTGTAGTCGTCGGCTTCGGCCATCTCTATCCACCCGCGTATGGCGCTCTGTATGGTCGGGTTCTGCCGGGAAATGGATACACCAATGACGAGCTTTTCGACCTTCCCGGGGAAGTCGATCGCAAGATACTGGGCAATCATGCCCCCTTGAGATACACCTTTTACGTACGCGCGAGATATTCCGACCATGTCCATTGCTTTCGCAAGATCGCGAGCCATATCTCGGGTCGTATACCCCGGTTCGAGCCTGTTTTTCCGGCTGAACACGTATACCCGATAGTGTTTCGCGTACGCCCGGTACATGAAGGCCATGGTTTTCGCCATGCCCTTCACCGTCTTCAGGCCGTCCGACAGTCCCGGAACAATAACGAGTGTCCGCTCACCTTTTCCGAATCGAATGTAATCCATGTCCGTCCCGTCTATTTCGAGCCGTCCGCCCTTCGCACCGTTAAACATCTGTATCTACTCCTTTTCTGATCATTTCCATGTACTGTGAAATCTCACTGATATATCGTTCCTTGAGCTCGGGAATGCTTTCGCAGGCCGCGTACCGCCGAACGAATTCCTCGTTAAACCCCTGGAGAAACCACTGCAATAGTCGCGCCGTCCGTTCCCGGTCCCATCTGAGCCGCCCTGTTTCCATGCCTGAAAGCAGATGATCGAACATCGACTGTCCGACGGCACCGTACCGCTCGCCCGTTTTCCTGTGTATGTCGGAGGCGTCCGGAGCAAACGCACGTTTCAGGAACCGGTACTCGACGGGGTGCTCCATATGCCATGAAAACTCAAGCTCCGCGTACCGGAGAATCACCTCGAATACGTCTCCCTTCAGGGCCTGCGCCCCGGTCGAAACCCCGGCAATAAGCCCGGCTACGACCTCGTCGAGCAGGTAAAAATACAGATCCTCCTTGTCGGCAAAGTACTTGAAGAGGCTTCCCTTGCTGATACCCGCCGCCTGTACGATAGCGTTGGTCGAGGCTTCGTTATAGCTCTGGTCTGCAAACTCGGCGATACCTGCCCGAATAATCCGTTCCCGTTTCTCGCTGTCTATCTGGTGAAACAGTGCTTCAGGCACATGGCTACTCCTTTGGTGACCATATGGTCACTGTCTATGTATACATGGCAGTGACCGGGCGGTCAATAGACGTTTCCGGTACGTAAACGAAGTTTTCTGGTGCGGGCTTGAAATCGGGGCTCCTGCCCGGTAATGGTACTGACTACCGATACGTGGAGGATTGCTATGAAATTCGGTTTTCTCGTTTTCCCAGGCGCAGAAGAACTTGATCTGGTCGGTCCGTGGGAACTGGCAGCCATGTGGCACAAGATTGCTGACGGACCTGAGTGCGTAATCGTCGCCGAAACGACAGAGCCAGTGGTATGTGCAAAAGGCATGTCGATTAACCCCCACGTGTCCTTCGAAGAATGCCCGAAACTGGACTATCTGCTTGTTCCTGGCGGCCGCGGCACGCGTACCGAGGTTCAGAACGCCCGCCTCCTGGACTTTGTGCGGAGGCAGGCTCGTGACAGCCGTGCGGTACTGTCGGTGTGCACTGGTGCATTCGTGCTACAGGCTGCAGGCTTGTTGTCCGGAAAGCGCGCGACGACGCACTGGGAATCGCTTGACCGGCTGCGCGCGTTCCCCGATGTGAGCATCGTCGAAGAACGCTTTGTTCGTGACGACACGGTCTGGACCTCGGCAGGGGTATCAGCAGGCATGGATCTGCTGCTTGAGTTCATGGCTTCGGAGGCTGGCGTGGATGCCGCCGGAGAAGTACAGCTTGCTGCAGAATACTTCCCGGCCGGGACGCGCTACGGAACGGTTTCTACGAGAAACCCGAAGTCTCCGGCGTATGTACGCACGAAGCGTCTTGAACTGCCCGACTGTGGCGTATCGCTTCGCATTCCCAGAGGCTGGACGATCGAACGGGCGTCCTCGGAAATCGGTACGGCGTCGAGCGATCTGACCATTTCAGCACCCAAGGAATCCGGGTACAGGAGCAGCGTGACATTCACTCGTGAGAACCTTGAACCGCCAACTCCAGAACAGTTTGAGTCAGTCATAAAAGCAGTCTACTCAGAGTTCGAAAAGTCCCCTGACATAGAAATCAGGAGCGAAGGCCGCGCGAACCAGAACTCCATGCCGGCATGGATAATGCGCTACACCCGGCATGCCGCAGCCGCGTCCCATCCATTTGAACAGATCCTCCTGCTGCTCGTAACGGACCTCGCGCGCGGTACCATGCTTCAGATAGACGCTTCAACCATTACCCCGCTCGCCGAGGTTCACGTACCGATACTCATGAGTATCCTCGAGAGCCTGGAGCCGCTTGGCCACACCGGCAGCTGACTTGCGATCCGGTATTGCAACTGCCTATGATGTTCAGCTATGAATCTGGCTATAGTCGGTTGTGGAGATGTCGGTTTCTACGTTGCCCGCCTCGCGTGGCTCAACCGGAAGATACGGCTTGTCGCCTGTGTCGACCCTGACCCCGAGCGAGCAGCCTACGTGGCAAAGAAGTCCGGCTGCCGTACTACGTACCGGAATCTCGACGAGCTGCTCGAGGTGCATGGCGCTGCCGGCACGGCCACAAACGCCCCGGCGGCCCCTGCCGCTGCTCCCGACACAGACAGCATCACCCCCGCTTCCATACGCGGGCTCGACGCCGTGTACCTCGGTGTCCCGCACGACCTTCACCTGCCGCTCGTCCGCCAGGCGACCGAGGCGGGCCTTGCCGTACTGTGTGAAAAACCACTCGCCCACACGCTCGAGGACGCAGCAGAAATTGCCCGAATCTGCGAGTCAGGAGCGAAAATCGGCATAAACTACCAGTACCGCTACGATCACGCGATCTACAGCCTGACCGAAGCCGTACAAAACGGCACGCTCGGAGACATTCGCTACATACGTTGTAACGTTCCCTGGTGCCGTACCGCAGACTACTTCGGGGACGGAGGATGGCACGCGCAGCAGAAACGCGCCGGTGGCGGCACACTCATTACCCAGGGCAGCCACCTGCTCGACATAGCGCTTCTGTGCGCGGGCGGAACCGTAACGCACGCATCCGGCCAGAGCTTTACCGAGGTGTTTACCGCAACAGACGTGGACGATCTCTTTTTCGGCTTTCTCGAAACCTCAACCGGCGTGAAGATTCAGATCTGCTCTTCCATGGTCGCATACCCGGAGCAGCCGGTGAGCATCGAAGTCTACGGAACCCGCGGCACGGTCACGTATCTCGGTCCCGAAAAATCGCGTCTGGTATGCAGCGGTGTGAAGGTCCGTCGTCGGAAACACCCCGTACGCTTCTATCACGCGCTGGGCCGAAGCATCGAGGGCTTCCGGCGCTGGGTCTCCGGCGACGACGAATACGCCTGCCCGGCTCCAGAAGCACTCAAAGTCATGACGGCGGTCGATATGCTCTACAAATCAGCAGGATGATGAACATGACGGGTGCTCGCGAATACGACTATTACCGCTCCGCGCTTGCTGGAGAACGCCTTCCCGCCGTGGTGCTCGATCTCGACGCCTTCGAGGAGAACAGAACCGCGGTACTCAAGCGGGCGGGTGACCGTCCGGTCCGTCTCGGGAGCAAAAGTATACGGGTGCGGGGCGTGCTCGAACGCCTGCTCGCCTCGGACACGCAGTACTCGGGTCTCCTGTGTTTCTCCGCCGACGAGGCGATGTGGCTCGCCGGGCTCGGGTTTCGCGATATGGTGGTCGCGTACCCGACGGTGCAGGAAGGTCTGGTGCGGCGGGTATGCGCGGTAACCCGATCGGCCGACCGGCTGCAGGAGCGTTCGCCTGGTTTCGCAGAAACGCCCGCACGATCCGGGAGCAACGCGACGTCTCCGGGCAACGCGCCGCCTGCGGCAGCGAGCAAGCGCCCCGCCATTACGCTCATGGTGGACTCTGCAGAGCAGGTCCACCGCCTCGGTCGAGTGGCCGAGAGCGAAGGCGTCTGTCTCCCGGTCTGCCTCGATCTGGATATGTCGGTGAATTTCCCGGGTCTCTACTTTGGAGTACGCCGGTCACCAGTACACGACGTACAGTCCGCGCTCAAGATGTTTCGTGTCGTTCAGCAGTACGAGACGCTTCGCCTCGAGGGCGTAATGGGATACGAAGCGCAGATAGCAGGGCTGCCCGACTCGGTTCCAGGAGCGCGGCTCAAGAATGCGATTATCCGGCGACTGAAGCGTCGGAGCGTTCCAGAAGTGCACAAACGCAGGCAGGCGGTGGTATCGGAACTGCGGAATGC